>CACZRU010000086.1 GCA_902783605.1 uncultured Lachnospiraceae bacterium | reverse complement strand
TTCTTCAAAATTATCTCTGGCAATAAGAGCAGCACCAAAAGCCCCCATGATACCAGCGATATCAGGTCTTATAGCTCTTGCGCCGGAAACCAGTTCGAAAGCTCTAAGTACAGCATCATTATAAAATGTACCACCCTGAACAACGATGTTTTCACCCAGCTGCTTAGGGTCGGTGAGCTTGATAACCTTGAGAAGAGCGTTCTTTATAACAGAATATGCAAGACCTGCAGAAATGTCTTCAACAGAAGCGCCTTCCTTCTGAGCCTGCTTAACCTTTGAATTCATAAATACAGTACATCTTGAACCCAGGTCAATAGGGCTCTTAGCAAAAAGAGCAATCTTAGCAAAGTCCTGAACCTTATAATCAAGAGAATTAGCGAAAGTCTCGATAAATGAACCACAACCAGATGAACAAGACTCATTCAGCATTACATTATCTACAACACCTTCGCGGATTTTGATACATTTCATATCCTGACCACCAATATCCAGGATAGTATCAACCTTTGGGTCGAAGAATGCAGCAGCAGTGTAGTGAGCGATAGTCTCAACCTCACCGTAGTCCAGTTTGAAAGCGGACTTAAGAAGAGCCTCGCCATAACCTGTGGAACAGCTTCCGGCTATGTGAGCTGTATCAGGCAGGAGACTATAAATCTCTTTCATTGCTTTTATAGTTGTCTTTACAGGACTTCCGTTATTGTTGCTATAGAAATCGTAGAGGAGTTCTCCATCTTCACCGATAAGCGCCAGCTTAGTTGTAGTAGAACCTGCGTCGATACCAAGGAAAACATTTCCTTTATATGAACTTAAGTTTCCACGCTTTACTGTGTAAGCTGACATGCGCTTTGAAAATTCGTTATATTCATCATCTGTTTTGAAAAGAGGCTCCATACGGTTAACCTCAACCTCAATCTTAAGATCTGGTGTAAGCTTGTCGGCCAGATTCTGAATAGTGATGGTCTGCTGTTCATCTGCATGAAATGCAGCACCTGAAGCTGCGAAAAGATGAGAGTTATCTGGAATTATAGAATGTTCCTCGTCCAGATGGAGTGTATCAATAAATCTTTCACGAAGCTGATCAAGGAAATGAAGTGGACCACCTAGGAATGCAACATAGCCCTTGATAGGCTTACCACAAGCAAGACCTGAAATAGTCTGATTTACAACTGCCTGGAAGATGGAAGCTGAAAGGTTTGGCTTTGTAGCCCCCTCGTTGATAAGTGGCTGAATATCTGTCTTTGCAAATACACCACATCTGGCAGCGATTGGATGAATCGTGTCATATTTCTTTGCATACTCATTTAATCCAGATGCATCTGTCATAAGAAGAGCAGCCATCTGATCGATAAATGAACCTGTACCTCCGGCACAGACTGAGTTCATTCTCTGCTCAATTCCGCTCTTTGAGAAATATATAATCTTAGCGTCCTCACCACCAAGCTCGATAGCAACCTGTGTCTTAGGAGCGAAAATCTTAAGTGCAGTAGATACGCAGACAACTTCCTGTTCAAATGGAACGTCAATTACATTTGAGAGTGCGAGTCCTCCTGAACCAGTGATACATCCAGCTACCTCCATATCACCAATAGATTTAATCGCGTTTTCTAAAAGCTCTTTTAGAGTTTCTTTAATCTTTGCGAAATGTCTCTTATATTCTGAATAAAGAATATTATTCTTTTCATCGATAATTGCAACCTTCACTGTAGTAGATCCGATATCAATTCCCAAATGATTCATGTAGTTCACTCCTTGATAAATAAATTTATATAAATATTAAGAACAATTCAAAGTATATATTTATTTCAACGTTTTTTAAGTTGACTTTCTACTTATTTATATATAGTTTTTTCAAAGGTCAATCTTAGTTATTATAGACCACTTACATATTTATTTCAATGTTTTAAGTGGGCTTTTTGTCTTTTGACACTGATGTCATATTGTCGTATAATTCACTATGTATGTTTATGTCTTGAAGACATAGATAATTATTATTTGTGAGGAAGACTAATGGCTCGTAATAGCAAGCTAGATAAACTAAATAATTATGCAATTCCAAATCTATATTTTATAATTCTTGGGTGTACTCTTATTGGATATGTTATTAGATATTTAACCCCTGCAATATATATTAAATTAATTCTAATTCCATATAATGTGGTTGTCGAACATGAATTCTGGAGACTATTCACTTGGATATTTACCATACCATACGAATTATCATTTTTTTCTTTGATACTTCTTCCTATAAGTCTTTATTTCTATTTTTCGATTGGCAGAAGACTTGAGATGTATTGGGGAAGATTTATATATAATCTATATGTTTTTGGTGGAATGCTTTTTACAAATATTGCAGTATTAATTGGTGCATTATATAGATATGTATGGAGTCCAAACGCAGGCGCAAATGTTGTTCTTGATATTTCGTCTTATGACGGTTTAACTGCTGGAACAAGTGTTACAATGCTTATGTATATGAGCATATTCCTTGCGTATACAATAATCGGAGGCGATAATATTGTATATATGTATTTTGTTATACCGATTAAGATGAAATGGCTTGGATACTTTGATATGTTCCTTTTGCTTTATATTTTCTTGACAGGAACTTATTTCACAAGAATAATCGTTTTTTCTTCTGTAGTTAATTTCCTTATATATGCACTCATAGTTAAGGCTGGAAAAATGCCTAGCCCTTCAACTCTTAAGCGAAGAAGAGAATTTGAAAAAGCTAAAAATTCAAAAAATAAAGGCTTAAAAGGAAACTTAAAAGGAAATTTAAAAGGGAATTTTAAAGGAAGAAGGGATTCTGGAAATGAAGTAAAGTATAATGCTGATGGTACTATTAAATTCCCTACGAATTCAAGTATAATTCCGCCAGGATATGGTAATCCTGATGGAATATCAATTCATAAATGTGCTGTATGTGGCAGAACTGAAAAGAATACTAATCTAGAATTTCGTTTCTGTTCAAAATGTGAAGGCAATTATGAATATTGCTCAGAGCATTTATATACCCATAAGCATATTACACATAATGATCAATAACTTAAAAATGATATTACATTTTGATTTTAGAAATTGCTTTAAATAATTAAAAAGATATAAATTCACATGAAATATTAGGAGACTTTAAATGAAAATAGCCGGAAAGAAATTATATACAGACATACTTGCAGATAGAAATAGAGAAGAAGCGGTAAATAGCTATCAGTCCCTTCTTGCAACAGCATTTAGAAATTATTCAGCAATAAAACTGTCGATGAACCTCTATACAATGTATGACAGGCTTAATGATATTACTGAATTTCAAAAGCATGATGAGACAAGTCTTGACAGAAGAGACGAAATCTCAACGTATTTGGAGCCTATTAACTATGCGCTGAAAGAATCATTTGCTATAGATAAACAGAATCCAATAATAGATCAGGCAATTATTGATGAGATAATTAAGAATCGTGACGAAATCACTAACAAGATGAAGATGATCACATTTTATGTGGATGCTTTTGAAATCTATGAATATATTCTTCTCAGAAAAGAACCAGCACTCATGAACACTATTAATGAGGAGATAGATGTGGATGATCTTTCTGAAAGAATGTTTAATTATGTTTTTTCTGATGATGATAAGATGGTCATAAATTACAAGATACAAAGTTTTATTGCACAGCTTCCTATCAGGATGACAAAGAATCATTTTTATGATGTTCTTGGAAGTTCACTAAATATCTACAGAGGAAGTGAAAAGAAAACATTTGATAATTATATTGAAACTATTAAGGATAATGCACTAATTAATAAACCAGAAAAAGCAGCTGAAACATTCCCTAAAATTGAAGATGCTTTTAATGAACTTAGAAGCTTTGATTATAAAAATATAGATGATGCTACATTTAAGCATTTCAATGAGTTGATTGAATCGTATTCAGATATTATGAGTTCAATAACAGCTGATTACCTGGCTCTTATGGAAATTATAAATGATACACTTGTAGTTCTTTATACAAATGATTTCTATGATGCAGATTATTTGAGAGAGGACTATAAAATATCATCAGGTATTATCTATGACCTTTCTACTTCAGATGATCCTATTTCTTTAGAATCAAAAATTATTGAACAGTTTCCTAAATTAGAAGGTAAGCAGGAGGAAGCATATGAGACTTTAGCTTCAATAGATGCTAATCTGGATAATTTATATCAGGAATACTATGATATGTATGGTGAGGAAGTGACAGCTCGTTTTGATATTTTAAGAAAAACTGATCTTCTTACATCTTCATCAATGTTTATGGATATAGATAAGCCTGAGATTACTGTAGTAGTAGATGAAGCTGATGAGGCTTATATTAATCAGGAAAAAGAGAAGCTTATTAGTGAATTTGCAAATCATTTTGAAAGTATTGGAAAACTTGAAAGAAGAAGTACCATGGCTAAGGTCCTTTCTTACATGCCGGTTTTCTTCAACACCAAACAGGAAATAAAGGATTACTTTAAATATGCTCTTTCAAGCTGTACTGACAAGTCAGAGCTTTCCGCATGTAATGATATAATTACAGACATGATTATGTATGATTCAGTTGAGTAATAAAGGTATCAAGTATTATATATGAAATTCAAAATATCAGAAAAACTGTATACGGATTCTGACAGTGATAAGCTCTTTAGAAAGAATCTTGTAAAGATAAAACTTAAAAGACCGGTTAATGGTCTTTATGTTGTTACTCTGCCTCTGTATGAGGCTGGAATTATGGAGATTTATGATTATAATGAGCTACTACAGCCATATTATAGGAAACTTAAGAGGACTATAGAGGTGCTGGGAGTATCAAGGACAAGAGAAGGTGCCAAGCAGCTTACATGTGATATCCTCGAGGATGTATTTTCTGAGTATGGAAATCCGAATATAAATTCAAATATAAATACAAATATAAAAGAATATTTTAAATTTTAAATATGTGATTTTATAAATAGTGATATATAGGATTATTAAACATTTTATTATTTTATAATTAATATAAATTTTTTAAAGTATAAGGAAGAATAGATGGCAATTTTACTTACCATTTTAAAAGTTATAGGTATCATTCTTCTTGTACTGCTGGGAATAATACTGTTATTCATATTTCTGGTTCTATTTACACCGATAAGTTACCGTTTTTCAGCTGTACATAATGAAAACGAGACAAGAGCAAATGTGAAGATAGGTTTTCTTATCGTAAATGCTATAGCAGGATATGAAAGGGGAAAAGGCCTTGATTATTGTATAAAGGCTTTGTTCTTTAAGATTTTTCCTAGAGGTGGCAATGAAGAAGAGGATTTACCTGATGAATATGATGCCCTAGAGGAATATCTAAATGAGCAGGATTCGATAGAATCAGCCCATATTAACGAAAATGTAAATGGCCTAAATGCTGATAACATAGAGAATTCACAAGATAATATATTAGATAATCCTGATTTTGCAAGTGAACAGATAACAGAATCGGCAAATACTATTCAAGAATCAGATAAAGAATCATTAAATAATGTTCAAGAAGCTGATAATGAATCAGTTGGAGTTTCATCTGAACCAGAACTTGTTTCACAAGAAATAAAAGAAAAAACTGATATAAAAACAAAGATTTCTTCTTCAATAGAAAAAGCAATCGATAAAACACAGGATGAATTTTATGAACTTGCTGATAAGGCTGATAAAAAGCTGGATGAAGCCGATAAGAATTACAATAAGGCTATGACTAAGCTTGATCATATATTACAATTTCTTGATAGAGATTATGTTCAGAGAACAATTAATAGGTTTTTAAAAGTATTAAAAAGATTATTCGGTACTGTAAAACCTAAAAAAAGTAAAGGTTATGTTCATTTAGGTCTTAATTCTTCGGCAGATACTGGAATGTTGTTGGGCAAGATTGCGCCATTTTATCCGCTATATGGAAGATGGCTTACCGTGGATCCAGATTTCTATAATAAGGTGCTGGAAGGTGATATAGATGTTAAAGGTAGAATATATCTGTTTAGATTTGTATTTCCGGTACTAGGTATTGCTTTGACAAGAGATTTCTGGAGAACATATAAATTGTCCAAAAAGATATAACATGAGTCTATAAGTGTGATACATGAAAATAAAATATATACGATAATAATACATGATTTTGAAATATAAGTATTAATGGTTATGGAGGTTATTATGGCTAACGGTAACGATTTCAATTCAACAGTTAACTCATTATTTAAGGGTATGGATGCATTTCTTACATCTAAATCTGTAGTTGGTGAACCTATTAAAGTTGGTGATACAACTATTATTCCTCTTTGCGATGTCAATTTTGGTATCGGAGCAGGTGCAATGGGTGGAAAGAGAACTGATTCTGCTGGAGGTGGAATGGGTGGAAAACTTTCTGCATCATCGATTATAGTAATCAAAGATGGTTATGCTCAGATTATAAATGTAAACCAGGATAAGGGAACCCTTGGTACAGTTCTTGATATGATTCCTGGAGTTGCTGACAAGCTTAAGAACATCATAAAGAAAGATGGTGTGACAGAAGAAGAAATGGACGAAATACGAGATATTGCAGATAATATGCAGGACGAAGAATTTTAAATAAAAGAATTTTAAATTAATGAATTTTAAATTAATAAATTTTAAATTAATGAATTTTAAATTAAAGGTTTTTAAATTAAAAATTTTTAAATAAAAAAATGCCGGTGGCGGGGGTCGAACCCGCACGGTGTTGCCACCAACAGATTTTGAGTCTGCCTTGTCTGCCAATTCCAACACGCCGGCAAAAGATAATTGATTTATTTATCAATAATAATATTAATTTTGTCCGTCAATCGAACATTTGAAATATTATCATACAACGATTTTATTGTCAATAATACTACAGTTTCCTAGTTTTATTTTGCTCATTATATAATTAATCCATATCTGTAGTATTATTTTATTAAATTACAAGGAGATACATATGAACATATTAGTTACAGGTGGTACAGGTTATATCGGTTCACATACTGTTGTAGAACTTATCAAAGCAGGTCATAGTGTTGTTATTTTTGATAATCTTTATAATTCAAAAGAAGTTGTTTTGGATTATATTGAACAGATTACTGGTGTTAAACCAAAGTTTTATAAAGCGGATATGCTGAAGCCTGAAGAGATGGAGCCAATCTTCCAGGAGAATACATTTGATGCTGTTATTCATTTTGCAGGATTAAAAGCGGTTGGAGAGTCAGTAGAACTTCCACTAAAATATTACGAGAATAATATTTCAGGAACAATTAATCTCTGCAAGCTCATGGATAAGTATAACTGTAAGAAGATAATCTTTTCTTCCTCTGCAACAGTTTATGGTTCACCAAAGAGTTGTCCTATTACAGAAGATTTTCCTCTTTCGACAACTAATCCATATGGAACTACTAAATTATATTTGGAAAGAATCCTGAGCGATCTGACAGTTCCGGATTCTGACTGGAAGGTTATTCTTCTTAGATATTTTAATCCAATTGGAGCTGATGAAAGTGGTCTTATAGGTGAATCACCAAATGGAATCCCTAACAACCTCATGCCTTATATTATTCAGGTCGCTCTCGGAAAACTTCCTGAACTTGGCGTATTTGGAGATGATTATGACACACCAGATGGAACTGGAGTTAGAGACTATATTCATGTAACAGACCTTGCTCTCGGCCATGTAGCTGCTGTTAATAGAATTACAAAAACCGAGCATGTAGATATTTATAATCTTGGTACAGGTACAGGATATAGTGTTCTTGATATAGTTAAAGCGTTTGAAAAGGCTAATGATATTGAAATCCCATACAGTATCAAACCTCGTCGTGCTGGTGATATAGCTATGTGCTATGCAAATCCAGCAAAAGCTAAGGAAGAACTTGGCTGGGAAGCAAAGTTTGACCTTGAAAGAATGTGCAAGGACTCCTGGGGTTTTGCTGTTACTACACTTAAAAATCAGGATTAACAAATGGAGTAGTACTAATGCCAAATAATAGAAACAAACTTAAAACTGATCCAGAAAAAAGAGACTTGATAGAAGAAAAAAGAGTTCGAAAGGGAGTCAGAGCTAAGAATAGAAGAGACCTTGAAATAAAAAGAAAGAGAAATCTGAAGCTCGCTATATTTTGTTCTATATTCTCTATTATAGTTATCATCGGTGCTGCATATATTATTGTTCACTGTATTTCTAATAAAGAAAGTCTTAGAGATGCTGGTATTGCGGCATTTAATGAAGGCGGATATACAGAGGCTATAAGCGATTTTGAATCATCCCTTGCTGAAAAACAATGGTTTTCAAAGAAAATGGATGAGGATACAAGATTATATCTCGCTGCTTGCTATATGAGAATAGATGATTATGAAAAAGCTTTTGAAGTATATAAAAATATTAGAGATAACAGACCTAGCGTAATAAAAAAAGAAGATTTAGAGCGATATATGGATTTAGCAACAGCCCTGAACGAGGTAAAGAAGGGAAGTGTAAATGAAATCTATATCAATAATCTTAAAACTGAATATGAAAGAGGCAATACATCGGTAAGTCTTTATTTAGGAACATGTTACGAGATTCAGGGCGATTACGAAAACATGATTAATTATTATGATATTTATAGTGACACATATGGAATGAATACGTATATCGCATATCAAGAGTCTTCATATTACCTGAGTGTAGGGAATGATGAAATGGCTCAATCTATAGTAAATAAAGGCTTAAATGCTTCTGACGACTTATATATGGACTTGGTTTTATATAATGATATTGTACTTACAGAAAGACAGCTTGATTATGCTGGTGCACTTTCAAAGGCAGAGGCACTAACCAATAATTATCCCAATAATGAAACTTACAAGAAAGAATATGACTTTCTTTATTCAAGAGTAAATGTGGATTCAAATCCAGTACATCCCGCGGAAGAAGAAGAGAATTAAAAAGAAGAGAATTAAAGAAGTTGAAAAATAAAGAAGTAGAGAATTGTAGAAGATAATTAAGAGACGATAATTTATATGAAACTACCTGAAAGCTTTAAAAATAAAATGATAAGACTTCTGGGAGAAGACGGATATGAAGAATATGAAAAAAGTCTTCAGAATCCAATGTATAACTGCCTCAGGGTCAATACATTAAAAATATCAGTGGAGAAATTTCTAAAAATTTCTCCATTTGAACTTTTACCAGTACCTTGGACAAAGAATGCTTTTTACTATGATGCTTCAAAGTTTACACCATCGAAGCATCCTTTTTACTTTGCCGGATTGTATTATCTACAGGAACCAAGTGCCTGCCTTCCTGCAGCAACCATTCCGATAGAGCCAGGTGATAAAGTACTTGATATATGTGCTGCTCCAGGCGGTAAAAGCACAGAACTGGCATGTAAGCTTAAGGGTAAAGGACTTCTTATCACCAATGACATAAGTGCATCAAGATTAAAAGCACTTCAAAAAAATATAGAGGTTTTTGGAGCAAGAAATGTGGTTATAACCTGTGAATCACCTGAAAGATTATCAGGTTATTTTAATGAATACTTCGATAAAATACTAGTAGACGCTCCATGTTCAGGTGAAGGTATGTTTCGAAAGTCAAGTTCCATGATTACTGCCTGGGAACAAAATGGAAATGCAATGTTTGCTGATATTCAGAGGAGTATTCTTAAGGAAGTCGCAAAAATGCTGAAACCAGGTGGAACTATCCTTTATTCAACCTGTACCTTCGATCCAACTGAGGATGAAGATCAGGTGATGTTTCTAAGAAGTCTTCGACCTGATTTAAAGATTATTCCTATAGAAAAACATACGGGTTTTGTTGAGGGAAATCCAGAATGGTCAAGTTTTGAGAATGCAGATGAAAGTCTTAGAGGTACATATCATCTTTTTCCTCATCTTGTAAAAGGAGAGGGACATTATGTGTCGCTTCTTCAGTCACAGGATGAACCTGGAGGATTTGAAGCAAATGCATATAAATTTAAAAGCTATGCTGATATCAGAATCAAAAAACCAAATGAGGATATAGAAGAGTTTTTTAAACATATTATTTCAGGTATTGACCTTAATCTTGTCGAAATAGGAAAGGATAAGCTATTTCTTGTTCCTGAAAATAGTCCTGAGCTTCGTGGCCTTAGGATTATGAGACGAGGTGTATATCTTGGCGAGCTTAAGAAAAAAAGATTTGAACCTAGTCAGTCACTTGCTATGATACTTAAGCCTGAAAACTTTGATAATGTACTTAAACTAAGTAGTGATGGGACATTAATTAGTAAATATCTGAGAGGTGAAACACTAGATTTTGACTCTGAAGAATATGATGGACAGTACGACAAGATTCCCGAAGACGGGTGGACACTTGTTTGTGTTGATGATTATCCGCTTGGATTTGGTAAGATGACCAAGGGTACATTAAAGAATAAATACCTTCCAGGCTGGAGGCTGCAGTAATAAATTTAAAACAATAGAATTTATATAAATATGTAAGAAAGATAATAAGCTTAATAACGAATAGATATTGGACAAATAATGGGAAAAATAGATACAAGCACATATAAGGCGATAAAAAAAGATAAAAAAATAAAAGGCATGAAAACCTATGAGAAGGGCAAATATGGTCATTCAAAGCATTATAGAAATCTGAAGCTATCAATGACTATAGGTCTGCTTCTTCTGATTGTACTAGATGTTATATTCAGTATTCTTGTATTTCATACAAGAAAGACTGTATTTGTAATAGTTGCCTGCGTTCTTTCAATACCATTTGCAAGAAATATTATAGATCTTTTTATGTCTATGAAGGCATCACCACTTGATAAAGAAGAATACCATAAGACAAATGAATTAAGTGAAAAGACAGGAGTTCCTCTTTATTATGATATTTCCGTTACTGAAGAAGAGGGTATGTATTACATCCCATGTGCTGCTGTTTGTAGTAACAATATAATATGTTTCACTCCTAATATTCCCGAGACTAAGAAAAGGGAAAAATTAAAAGAATACTTAAATGAAATAAATACTGACGAATACAGCTATAGGATATTTCTTACAGAGAAATATTCTACATTTGAAAAAGAAATAAAAAAACTTAAGGTTTCTGCTGACAAAGAAGATGATAAACAGAAAAATATAGATAGAGAAGTGCTGGAAAAGTTTCTATCTATGGGATTCTAATACTATTTTTAATACGAGTTTTATAAAGATTTTATAAAGATTTTATACGGATCTTATACTATGAAAGAAATCATTATTTCAAAAAATGAAGAAGGCTATAAGCTTAGAAAACTCTGCATGAATTATCTTAATGCTGCACCTGCTTCCTTTATTCATAAAATGCTTCGAAAGAAGAATATTGTTTTGAATGACAAGAAGGCAGATGGAAATGAGGTTTTGAAGCTGGGAGATTCTGTTAAGTTTTATATGCGTGATGAAACTATAAAAGAATTCCAAAAAAATAATCTGGATAATCTATTTAGCACAGATATCATTAAAGTTGATACTGATAAAAAAATATCTAATAAAGATAAAAATAATATCGATAAAAAGAGTAAAGACGAAAAAAATATAAATAAACTTAGCATTATTTACGAGGATGAAGATTTCATATTTTGTAATAAGCCTGTAAATCTTTTGTCACAGAAGGCTAAAGTGGATGATATTTCAATTAATGAAATGATAATAAAGTATCTTATGGACAGTGGGTGTGTAAGTGAGGATTCTCTTCAGGTTTTTAGACCTTCAGTTTGTAACAGACTTGATAGAAATACGAGTGGCATAATTCTTGCAGCCAAAACTCCTGAAGGTGCCAGGTATCTTTCAGAACAGATAAAAAATAGAACTGTAAAAAAATATTATCTGGCTATAGTTTATGGAAAAACAAATATAGATGGATATTATAAGGCTTATCTTTCCAAGGATAGCAAGACCAATAAAGTAACTATTACAAAGTCTGAAGTTTCTGGTTCGCAGAAAATCGAGACAAGTGTAAAAAAGTTAAGTTATAACAAAGACCTTAATGTAACGCTTCTGTCAGTTGAACTCATCACAGGAAAGAGTCATCAGATAAGGGCGCATTTAGCTAGTCTCGGTTTTCCAATAATTGGAGATATAAAATACGGTAGTAAGAAGATTAATGATATTTTCAGGACAAAATATAAGGTAAATAACCAAGCTCTTTCAGCCTATAAGGTTATATTTCCTGAGGGAAAGGGTGGAAATATAAAAACTATTTCCGGAAAAGAGTTTATTGCTAAACCTGACAAGGTGTTTTACAAAATGTTTGAAATAGACTCAATTATTTGATATTCTATTACATTACATTTATATAATGGAGATTTCATGGCAACCTGGAAAAGCAGAGGACTTAGAGGCTCAGGCTTCGAAAGTCTTATAAATTCTACAAATGAATATTATCGCAAGAATAATCTGGCACTTGTTCAGAAGATTCCGACTCCTATTACTCCGCTTAAATTTGACAGTGAGAGAAAGATTATCACTGAAGCTTATTTTGAAAAGGATTCCACAGTTGATTATATTGGAGTTGTTCAGGAGATTGCTGTATGCTTTGATGCGAAAGAATGTAAAACTGATACATTTTCTATGCAGAATATTCATGAGCATCAATACAGATTTATGGAGGACTTTGAAAAACAGGGTGGAGTTGCCTTTGTTCTTATTCTATTTACAGAACGAAATGATATGTACTATCTTCGTTTTAGAGAACTAAAGAAGTATTATGACAGGATAGAAGATGGACATCCCAAGAATTTTAAATACGTTGAGCTTGAAGATGAATATTTCATAAAGCCTAAGGGGCCGGCATTAGTTCCATATCTGGATGGAATAAATACTGATATACAGGATAGAGATTTGTTAAATTTATGATGCTATAAACAATGAATATAGCTGGAATTAATAATTTTATAAATACTTTTTGAAAAGCGAAGCTTAAGAGTTTCGATGAATCTAAATACAGGAGATGATAATATGTTTGATTTTTACAGAGTAGCTGCATGTGTACCAAGCGTAAGTGTTGGTGATACAGTATACAATACAGATAAAATACTTGAAAAGTTGCATGAAGCTTATGATTATGAGGCTTCCATAATAGCATTTCCAGAACTCGCCGTAACAGGATATAGCTGTCAGGATTTATTCTTCCATGATTCTCTTATGGACGGCGTAAAAGAAGCGTTAGGAAGAATTATTGATGCTACTGTTGATAGAGATGAGATTGTAATAGTTGGAACACCATTTAAGTTTGAGAATAAGTTGTTCAGTACAGCTTTTGTAATATTGAATGCAAGAATTCTTGGTGTATCTGTGAAGACATATATTCCAAATCACCATGAATTCTATGAGAAGAGATGGTTCAGTTCTGCTAAAGATCTGATCATGAACACCATTAGTTTTGCAGAATTGGGTATTCCATCTGATTATGTTGAAGTAAATTATGAACTTCCTGTTGGAAATAACATTATCTATGATATAAATGGAAAGATAAAGTTTGCTATAGAAATATGTGAAGACCTCTGGGCACCAATAGCTCCGTCTAATATACTTGCTCTAGGTGGTGCAGAACTGATTGTAAACCTTTCTGCAAGTAATGAAACTATTGCTAAGAGAGAATACCGAAAAGGGCTTATAAAACAGCAGTCTGCTTCACTCATATGTGAATATCTCTATACTTCAGCCGGTTCAGATGAGAGTACTCAGGATCTTATATTCTCAGGTCATTCTCTACTGGCTGAAAATGGTGCTGTTATAAATGAAAATAGAGATTTTATTGCAAATGATTATATTCTTATAGCGGATATGGATCTTGGCAGAATTCGTCATGACAGAATGGTTTCATCAACCTTCAGTGATTCTGTAAATAACTTTAAAGAAAGTATTTCTAAGATTATAACTAATATTATTTCAGATATAGATCTTCCAACATCAGATGGTCAGTATGTAATTGTCCAGAAAACTCCATTTATTCCGGGAACAAAGGTTAAGCGAATCAAAAGATGTAACGAAATCTTTGATATGCAGGTTGGTGGTCTTGCGAAGAGACTTTCGTTTGTTAATTCAAAGCCTGTAGTTGGTGTATCCGGTGGTATGGATTCAACTCTGGCACTGCTTGTTGCTGCCAGAGCTTTGGAGAAACTTGACCGTGATCCATCTGATCTGATTGCTATAACAATGCCTGCTTTTGGTACTTCAGATAGGACATATAATAATTCTCTGGAATTAATTAAGGCTCTTGGTACAGAACCTATTATTATTGATATTAAAGATTCATGTATTCAGCATCTTAAGGATTTGGGACATGATATAGAAAATAAAGATATAACCTACGAGAATACACAGGCTAGAGAAAGAACTCAGGTTCTTATGGACTATGCCAATAAGATAGGTGGTCTTGTAGTTGGTACAGGTGATTTGTCAGAGCTTGCTCTTGGCTGGTGCACATATAATGGTGACCAGATGAGTATGTATGGCGTGAATGGAAGTATTCCAAAGACACTTGTTCGCTGGATGATCGATTCAGTAGTGGAAAATGATATTTTCCCAGAAGCTTCAGAGGTTCTGAAAGATATTCTTGATACTCCAATCAGCCCAGAACTTCTTCCACCTGATGAAAATGGTAATATCAGCCAGAAGACAGAAGACAAGGTTGGTCCTTATGAACTTCATGATTTCTTTATATACTACACCCTTAGATTTGGGTATTCTCCAACTAAAATATTCTTCCTGGCAAAGAAAGCATTTAAAGATGTTTACTCTGAAGAAGAAATCAAGAAGTGGATGACCATGTTCTTTAGAAGATTCTTCAATCAGCAGTTCAAGAGAAGCTGTATGCCGGATGGTGTCAAAGTTGGTAGTGTTGCCATGTCTCCACGAGGCGACTTAAGAATGCCAAGCGATGCCAGTGCGAAGCTGTGGCTTTCTGAAATAGAAAACTTATAGGTTTTAATTTTTACCTCGCAGGCTGATCTGTGCCAAGCAAACGATAGCGGAGCACCACTTGCTGAGAGCGAGTCCGGGGACACCGGGTTCGCAGCTCGGCTCTGCAGCATAAATTATATATATAACTGGGGGCCGACAGGTGCGAAGAGGTGTCTGAAAAGTACGACGCTCGAAGCTTAGTGAGCCGGAGCGTGTTTGCTGGTACAGACTCAGCCTAGAGGTGCATATAAACCTAAGGGCTATAAATTTCAATTTTGATATAAAAAGGAAAAAATATGAACACTAATGAAACACATATACTGAATACAGAAATCATAGGCATGGCGCCACTTGAAGAACCTGCACGTCAGGAGTTTTTCATGGATAAGTGTCATGAACTTATTGAGGATTTTATCATCCGTAGAGGCAAGGCACCATCTTTTTTCGTATCTACCTTTGGATGTCAGATGAATGCTCATGATTCTGAAAAACTGATAGGTATTCTTGAAAAGATTGGATATACTGAAGCGGATGAAGAAAAGAATGCTGATTTCGTCATCTATAATACATGTACAGTTAGAGAAAATGCTAATCAAAAGCTTTATGGACATCTTGGTTCTCTTAAGAAGAGGAAGCAGGAAGATAGTGATATGATGATCGGTATCTGTGGGTGCATGATGCAACAGCCAGAGATTGTTGAATATATCAAGGAAAGCTACAGATTTGTTGATCTGGTATTTGGTACATTCAACTTCTATAAGCTGGCTGAACTTCTGTATCGCAGACTTTCAGGTGAAGAAAAGCAGGTTATTGAGGTGCTTGCTGCTCCTGAAAAAAATGTCGAAAATCTTCCAGAGAAAAGAAAGTTTAACTTTAAGTCTGGTGTAAATATCATGTACGGATGTAATAACTTCTGTACATATTGTATAGTTCCATATGTTAGAGGAAGAGAGAGAAGCAGAACTCCTGAAGATATTCTATGCGAGATTAACCGCCTTGTTGAAGAAGGATGTGTAGAAATAATGCTTCTTGGACAGAATGTAAATTCCTATGGCGTAAACTTCCTTGAGGATAGTGATATCATTAAAGCTAATCCTGAGTATGATTTTCCTGATCTTCTAAATGATGTCTGTAAGATCGAAGGACTGAAAAGAGTACGCTTTATGACCAGTCATCCAAAGGATCTATCCGATAAGCTGATTGATGTGATTGCAGAGAATCCTAAGATTGCCCGTCAGATACACCTGCCAGTACAGTCTGGTTCTAGTCGTATTCTAAAGGCTATGAACAGGAAATATACAAAGGAAGATTACCTGGCACTGGTTGACAGGATAAGAGCTAAGCTTCCTGATGTTTCACTTACGACTGATATTATGGTTGGATTCCCAGGTGAGACTGAGGAGGATATTCAGGATACTATAGATGTTGTAAAATACGCAAAATATGATCAGTCCTTTACATTTATTTATTCTATCCGTACTGGTACTCCGGCAGCCAAGATGGAACAGCTCTCGGAAGACTTCGTAAATAATAACTTTAACAAGGTTCTGGAGGTTGTAAGAGAAACCTGTGCTGAAACATCAGCAAGATTCGCTGGACAAACAAAGGAAGTTCTTGTTGAAGGACTTAATGACCATATGGAAGGATATGTAACAGGAAGAATGGATAATAATATACTGGTTCATTTTCCTGGAGGAGAAGAGCTGATTGGTAAATTTGTGGATGTTATGCTGGATGAGGCAAAGGGATTCTATTATATAGGACATGTCGTAGAGACTTCAAAATAATTAATAAGAAATTATGAATAAGAAACAGGACGAACAACAATGAATAGAAGCGATATTGATAAAACAAAATTATCGCCAATGATGCAGCATTATTTAAAAACTAAGGATGAGCACCCGGATAGTATATTATTTTACCGTCTGGGTGATTTCTATGAAATGTTCTTTGAGGATGCAGTTAATGTATCCAGAGAACTTGAGCTGACATTAACTGGCAAAGATTGTGGACTTGAAGAAAGAGCGCCAATGTGTGGTATTCCATATCATGCAGCTGAGATCTATATTGGCAAGCTTATTGAAAAAGGCTATAAGGTTGCTATCTGTGAGCAGGTTCAGGATCCTAAACTGGCGAAAGGGCTTGTAGAAAGAAAAGTTATCAGGATTATTACTCCAGGTACAAATATAGGCGATAATACACTGACAGAAGACAGAAATAATTTTATAATGTGTTTCTCAGAGGTGAATAAACCTACTGGTACATCGAACAAAAAGGATACAGTTTATGGTATAGCTGTATCTGATATTTCGACCGGTGAATTCCTTTGTACAAGTGTTGACAGTATAAATAAGGTCTTTGATGAAATTATAAAATATGAGCCTACAGAAATTTTATATGATGATAATTCTGGCTGGGTTAACAATAATGAAATTATGTCAACCTATAAAGAGCTGATTACAAAATTATCTGTTACTGAGACAATTCTTAATGCTTCAAAGTATAATCTTGAGAATGCAGTTAGAACTATCGAAAAGCAGTTTGTTGTAAATGGAATCGAAGGACTTGGACTTAAAGATATTCCAGAAACCACAATGAGTATTGGGGCTCTTCTTAATTATCTCTTTGATACTCAGATGAGCAGCATGAATCAGATAAATAATCTGAAACTTTACTTTGCTGATGAATATATGATTCTTGATTCCTCAACCAAGAGAAATCTTGAGCTTACAGAAACTATGAGGGATGGAGCCAAGAGAGGTTCTCTTCTTTGGGTTCTTGATAAAACGAAAACCGCTATGGGAGCTAGAAAACTTAGAAGTTTTATTGAGACTCCTTCTATGAATATGAATAAAATTGAAACAAGGTTAGATGCTATCGAGTCCATGAATGTAAGTTTTATGGACAGAGATGAAATCAGAGAATATCTTGCATCAATCTATGATATGGAAAGACTTATGACAAGAATCTCCATGAAAACTGCTAATCCTAGAGATTTACTAAGCTTCAAAACTTCTCTAGAGTATCTTCCTGCAATCAAGAATCAGCTTCGAAATTTCAATGGTGATTTACTAGAGAATATTTATAATAACCTTGATGTTCTTTCAGATATCTATCAGCTTCTAGATATGGCAATAGATTCAGATGCTCCTATTACTATAAGAGAAGGTGGAATATTTAAAACTGGATATAACGAGGTTATAGATAATTATAGAGATAAGAAGGTTAATTCCAAATCTATTCTGGCTGCTCTTGAAGAGAAAGAGAGAGAGAATACTGGAATCAAAAATCTAAAAATCAAGTTTAACCGTGTATTTGGTTATTTCTTGGAGGTTACTAATTCATACAAAAACCTCGTACCTGATTATTTTATTCGAAAGCAGACACTTACTAATGCTGAAAGATTTACCACTGATGAATTGTCCCGACTTTCCAGTGAAATCTTAAGTGCAGAAGAAAACCTCTATGGACTTGAATATGATGAGTTTGTAAAACTAAGAGATATTCTTTCCAAAGAAATCGTACGTGTACAGAAAACTGCTGATCAGATTGCACTTATTGATGTTCTTGCGTCTCTTTCATATGTGGCACAGAGTAACAAGTTTGTAAGACCGGCTATTACAGATGATGGAGTCATAGACATAAAGGGTGGAAGACACCCAGTTATTGAAAAAAAAATGGCATCTGACACATTTATCCCTAATGATGCCTTTCTTGATACACAGGGCAACCGTATTATGATCATTACTGGTCCTAATATGGCTGGAAAATCAACATATATGAGGCAGACAGCTCTTATATGTCTTATGGCCCAGATTGGTTCATTTGTTCCAGCTGACAGTGCCAGCATCTCAATGTCAGACCGTATATTTACTCGTGTTGGAGCCAGCGATGATCTGGCTTCAGGTCAGTCAACATTTATGGTGGAAATGAGTGAAGTTGCCAATATACTAAGAAACGCAACTAGCAAATCTCTGATAATTATGGATGAGATTGGAAGAGGTACATCTACCTTTGATGGACTTGCAATTGCCTGGGCAGTAGTAGAGTATATCGCAGATAAAGATGCACTAGGTGCTAAAACACTTTTTGCGACACATTATCACGAACTTACAGATCTTGAGGATAAGCTTTCTTCTGTAAATAATTACTCAATTGCTATCAAGCATGACGGAAACAAACTTGTATTTCTCAGAAAGATTATTCGTGGTGGAGCTGACAGATCCTATGGTATTGAGGTTGCAGAGCTGGCAGGTGTTCCAAGTGTTGTAACTGACAGAGCCAAGGAAATAGCTGTATATCTCTCTGAAGAGGATATAACTGGAAAGGCAAGAGATATTGAGGTCGTTACCAGTCATAAAGAAGCGAAGCCAGTAAATTCCAAGGATACACCTGGACAATTATCCCTCTTTGCTTCAACTGAAGAAATGAATATTACAAGTGAACTAAAGAATATGGATCTGGATAATATGACTCCAGTGAAGGCTTTATTATATTTACAGGAACTAAAGAATCGCTTGAACTAATAAACCTTAAAAGGAAAAACATATGATTAAAGTACTTGATCAACATACAATTGATAAAATCGCAGCAGGTGAGGTTATTGAAAGACCTTCATCGGTAGTTAAAGAGTTAGTTGAGAACTCCGTAGATGCTCATGCTTCCAGAATTACAGTTGAAATAACTGATGGTGGAACATCTATGATTAGAGTTACTGATAATGGTGATGGTATTGATGCAGATGATGTCAGAAAGGCATATCTCAGTCATGCGACCAGTAAGCTAGACAATGTAGATGACCTGCTTGCAATATCTTCACTTGGTTTTAGAGGCGAAGCATTATCTACAATAGCTGCTGTTTCAAAGGTAGAAATGATAACCAAGACAAGACAGGCTCTTACTGGAATCAAATATGAGATTGAAGGTGGTAAAGAGATTGGATTTAGTGAGATAGGTGCTCCAGATGGAACTACTATTATATCTCGGGAAATATTCTTTAATACACCAGCCAGACTAAAGTTTTTAAAGACAAATATGACTGAAGGGTCTTATATAAATGACCTGATGGTACATATCGCTCTGGCTAATCCTGATGTAGCAGTAAAACTTATTTCAGGTGGAAAAACTATCGTTGACACTCAGGGTGATGGAAGACTAAAAGAAACAATATATTCTCTTTATGGTAAAGACATTGCAAGAAGTCTTCTGGAAGTTGATTATGAAGATGAAAATATAAAAATTTCTGGATATATTGGAAAGCCATTTCTTTCAAAAGGTAATAGAAGCTTTGAGAATTATTTTGTTAATAAGAGATTTATCAAAAATGCAGTAGTCACCCGCGCAATAGAAGAGGCTTATAAGACCCATATTATGCAGCATAAATTCCCATTTACAGCTCTTTTTATTGAAGTTCCCGCTTATATGGTGGATGTAAATGTGCATCCAGCAAAGAGAGAATTTAGATTTGATGATGAAAAGGGATTATTCCATGCTGTATTTCATGCAGTAAAGGATGCGCTGACGGACAAGGTAATGATACCTGATATGGAGACTGAATATAAGGCCGGACCTGTTATTAATGAAAAACAAGAGTCTAATACTGCAGGAAATGGATCAATTCCATTTGCCGAATTCAAAAATAAGGTAATCATTAATACAGATGATACTAATCTTAATAATATTTCTGAAGAAAACTTAGTTATTGAGAAGAAAAATGTTGAACAAAACGAGATAAATGACCAGGTGGATTCTACTAACAATTCACAAGCAGTAGAAATTGTAAGAGAAAAGCAGTCATTTACCTCTACAAAAAACATAAATGAAACTATAAATTTCAAACGACCTTCTTCAGGAACGAATAGTTTCTCAATATTAGAGAGTCTTCTTCCAAAGGATTATATAGACAAGATTAATTCTATGGAAAATAGTATAGATAATAGTATAGATAATAATATTGATAATACAATTGAAAACACTATACAAAATACAATAAAAGATTCTTCAGCTGGAGCTTTATATCAAAATTCAGGAGTAAATACTTTTCCTAGATCAGATGAAAACTTTGAACAGCTGGAAATGAGCGAAGCTCGGTTCTTATCCGAGAAAGCGAAGGGTGAGCACAAGATTATCGGACAAGTATTCAAAACTTATTGGATTACTGAGTATGATGGTAGTATGTATATTATGGATCAGCATGCCGCCCATGAAAAGGTAAACTATGAGACCTTTCTTGCTGAATTTAAGGAACGAAAAATTCATTCACAGAATCTGTTTCCTCCTGTCATTATCGCTCTTTCAAGTGCAGAAAAGAATGCTGTCCTAGATAATACTGAATATCTAGAGGGATACGGTTTTGAAATTGAAGATTTTGGTGGAAATGACATTAAGCTGTCCACTATGCCAGCAAATCTTATTGGTCTGGACGGAAGAGAAGTATTTACTGAGATAGCCGCCTATCTTGTAGATGACATTAAGGATGTTACAGAGGATATATTTGTCAGGAAGCTTGCCACTATGGGATGTAAAGCTGCCATAAAGGGCAATCAAGAAATTTCCGAATACGAAGTAAAAGACCTTCTTGATAAGCTTATGAAGCTTAAAGACCCATATACATGTCCTCATGGCAGACCAACACTTATTAAAATGAGTAAAGATGAACTTGATAAGAAATTTAAACGTATTGTTGAGTAAATAATATGAATAATAAAAAACCATTAATTATATTAACAGGCCCTACTGCAGTTGGAAAAACTGATCTATCAATAAAGCTTGCAAAGGCTGTGAATGGAGAAATTATTTCTGCAGATAGTGCTCAAGTATATAAAGGCTTTGATATTGGAAGCGCCAAAGTGACACATGAAGAAATGCAGGGGGTTCCACATCATTTGATTGATGTTTTTGAACCTGATTATGCTTTCGATGTAACAGTTTTCCAGCGTGAAGCGAAGAGAATAGTGGACGAAATCATTTCCAGAAGACATATACCTATCGTAGCTGGAGGAACAGGATTTTATATTCAGGCACTTCTATACGATATAGACTTTAATTCTGAAGCAGAGTCTGTTGAAGAATCTTTTGAAAAGTCTTTTGAAAAGTCTTTTGAAAAGCCTTTTATAGAAGAAAAATCAAGCAATTCAGAAACTAGTATTACAACTAACATTAAATCCAAAGGTTTTCTAAATGATTTTATTAATGAACTAGTATCAAAATTAGATGAAAAGCCAATTACATTTAGGAATGCTTTAGAAATATATCTTGAAACAACTAATGATATAGACACTTTATATAACCTGCTAAAAGAAATTGATCCTGAGTCAGGTAAGTTAATTCATAAGAATAATCATAGAAAAGTTATAAGGGCATTAGAATTCTACCATTTTCATGGTTATCCAATCTCTGAACATAACAAAAAAGAAAGACAGAAAGACTCTATATATAACAGCTTTTATTTTGTTCTTAACATGAATAGAGATAAACTCTATGACCGGATTAACAGAAGAGTTGATATAATGACTGATGCCGGACTTATTGAAGAAGTTAGTAAACTTCGAAACATGGGATATGACCTGTCACTAACATCTATGCAGGCGATTGGTTATAAAGAAATATATAGTGCTCTGGATGTTATTGAAAATGAGAAATATTCTCCAGGAAGTTCTGAATATGAAGAGGTTATTCATCATGCCTTAGAACAGATAAAGCTTAATACGAGACATTTTGCTAAGCGACAGCTTACTTGGTTCAGAAGAGAGAAGGATGTTATCTGGCTGGATAAAGATGAATTTTCAAAAAATTACAGTCTTGATTCTAATGAAACCGATGATGAAATCCTAAATTTCATTTTAAATAAATGCAGATATATACTAACCAAAGAATAAAATATTAATTTTCATAATTTGAAAAGTGTCATAAGTCAAAAGAGTAAATAATATTATTTATTTAATATACTAGATTAAATATTTATATAAAACATAAAATAATAAACTTAATTATACTTAATAATAAGTAAACAATTAAAAATATAAGAAATAAGGAATAATTATGGATAAAACAGAAAGTATAACTACAACTCCAAATAAAACTAACATTAACAATATTTCTTCAGATTCAACATTAAAAGAATATTATCTTCAATGTGGTATATCTGAAAAGGTATATGATTATTGTGCGGAGATAGAAGAAAAGCTCAAAATCAGATTTGAAAAAATCGATAAAATTGCAGAGATTAATCAGATTAAGGTTCAGCAAGCCATGGCCAAGTGTAGATTAGCAGAAGATCATCTCAAGGGAACTACAGGCTATGGTTATAATGATGCTGGAAGAGATACATTGGAGAAAATATATGCTGAGATATTTCACACTGAAGATGCTCTTGTTAGACAACAGATCACATGTGGTACACATGCACTTACTATAGCTCTTGCAGGAAATCTTAGACCTGGAGATGAAATTCTATCAGTTGCAGGTTCTGTTTATGATACACTTCAAGGTGTAATAGGAGTAAGACCTGAGAAAGGTTCACTTGCAGAGTATGGAATCACATATTCGCAGGTGGATCTTAATCCAGATGGGTCATGGGATTTTGATGCTATTAAGAGGGCAATCAATGATAAAACAAGAATTATTGAGATTCAGAGATCCAAAGGCTATGATACAAGACCTTCTCTTTCAGTTGAAGCAATAGGTGAAGTTATAGACTATATCAGAAGTGTTGAAGCAATGAGAAGGATTGAAGATAATAGTCAGCCTTATAGGGATATTATCATAATGGTTGATAACTGTTATGGGGAATTTGTTGAAACGATTGAACCTTCTGATGTTGGAGCCGATATGGTGGTAGGATCTCTTATCAAGAATATTGGTGGTGGACTGGCACCTATAGGTGGATATATCTGTGGTACCAAGGAATGTATTGAAAATGCTGCTGCCAGGCTTATAACACCAGGAATTGGAAAAGAGGTTGGTGCTTCACTAGGACTTACAGCTCAATTTGCACAAGGTCTTTTCCTTGCACCAACAGTTACTGCAGCAGCACTTAAAGGAGCTATATTTGCCGCAAATGTATATGAGGGACTTGGTTTCAAGGCAATTCCAAATGCTACAGAGGAAAGATATGACATTATTGAGGCTGTCACATTTGGAAAACCTGAACTGATAGAAGCTTTCTGTGAAGGTATACAGGCAGCTGCTCCAGTTGACAGCTACGTAAAACCTGTTCCTTGGGCTATGCCTGGATATGATTCGGAAGTTATTATGGCTGCTGGAGCATTTGTATCAGGTTCATCTATAGAACTTTCTGCTGATGCTCCAATTAAACCACCTTATGCAGTTTATTTCCAAGGAGGACTCACATATCCACATGCAAAATTCGGCATCATGATGTCGCTCCAGAAAATAGTAGAAAAAAACCTTATGGTGTGGTAACATAATCGTTGCTGTTCATGGTTTATAGGCTGCCATGTAATAGATTTTTCATTTGAAACTCTTGGATGCTGGTGAGAGGCAAAAAGGAGATACAGATGAAATATAATAAAGAATTAAAAAAAGAATTGGAAACAAAACTTGAACAAACAAATAAAAACAGACCAAACAACCTTAGAATCGCTGATATGGCGGAACATGAGAAACCTGTTGAAAAGCTGTTAAAACATGGTGCAGAATATCTTTCCGATGCCGAACTTCTAGCAATCATTCTAAGAACAGGTGACAGAGATAAAAGTGTGCTCAGCCTGGCACAGCAAATACTTAACTCTCACCCTGTTTACAAAGGACTGAATGGACTGAATTACCGACATATAAATGATCTAATGTCCATTTCAGGCGTTGGAAAAGTCAAGGCTTGTCAGATAATGGCTCTAAATGAAATTTCTCATAGAATGTCTACTGAAAGACATGAAGAAAAGCTTACACTTTCTTCATCTGAATCGGTTGCGGAATATTTTATGGAGAAAACCAGATATCTGACAAAAGAAAGAGTATACGTTTTATTCGAGTCGAGCAGCAGTGAATGTATACACGAGGTTCTTTTGTCGGAAGGCAGTCTGGATAGAGCGCTTCTTTCTCCTAGAGAACTATTTAAAGAAGCCCTCAAAGTTAATGCTGCCAGTATTATACTTATGCACAATCATCCTTCGGGTGACCCTGAGCCTAGTGATATTGATATTCAGAACACAATTAAGCTGTATAAGTTAGGAAATGAAATAGGAATACCAATTCTGGATCATATCATAATAGGTGATGGTATTTATTTCAGCATGAAAGATCATGATTTATTTGAACATATTAGATAATATAACTATTAATTGCATTTTATATTAATGCATTAACCAGTTCATTTTAGAGGAACAAGATGAAATTTGATTATAAAAAAGATTTAAGTCCTAAATACCTTCTTATCGCATTGTCGGTAATCTGTATAGCTCTTACTATAGTTTCTGCTTTTTTTCCAGATATTCTTAAACCTGTAAGAGAAGTTACAGGCGGTGTTGTTACACCTCTTCAACAAGGTGTAAATGATATTGGTATATGGATAGAAGATAAGATGCAGGTCTTCGGTGATGTAAAAGAGCTGAAGGAAGAAAACACCAGACTTCGTGGAGATATAACAAATCTTCAAAATGAACTTGGTAAAAATGAGGCAGAGCTTGCAGAACTTCAGCACCTTAGAGACCTTTATGATCTTGATGAACTTTATCCAGATTATGAGAAAACGGCCGCCAGAGTGTTTTCTGTTAATTCATCAGGATGGTTCAATGAGTTCTATATCGATAAAGGTTTAAATGATGATATTTATGAGGGCTGTAATGTTATCTGTGACGACGGTCTTCTTGGAATAGTGGTTGAATCCTATGATAACTATGCAAAAGTAAGAGCTATCATAGATGACAGAGCAAATGTAACTGGCGAGATTGGTTCAGCTGGTTACCTGTGTAATGTTGAAGGAAGCCTTCAAACTATGGATAATGGCTATCTTCTAGCAACAGACATAGATAAAAATGCCATAATCAGTGAAGGAGATAAGATTATAACATCAAGTGTTTCTGATCGTTATCTCTATGGTATTACAATAGGTTATATTTCCAGTATTGAGCAGGATTCAAATAACCTGACTCAGACTGCACATATTACACCAACAGTTAATTTCACAGATATAAAGGATGTACTTGTTATACTTGATCGTAAACAGGAAGTGAATTATTAATGCGAAGAGTATTAATCATATTATTTCTAATAATAATATCTTTTCTATTACAGAGTGTACTATTTTCCTTTCAAAATATATCAGGAACAGTTCCCAATCTGCTCCTGATTCTTACTATGTCTTTTGGCATTATGAGAGGAAGAAGAGAAGGACTGCTCACAGGATTTGTGTGCGGTTTTCTTTATGATATCTTTTTTAGTACACTTATAGGTCCATATATGTTCCTGTTCATGGTAATTGGATATTTAAATGGTGCCTTCCATAAGGAGTTTCTTATGGAGGATGTTATGATGCCTGTTTTTATTATAACTGTAGACGAATTTGTGTTCTGTTTTGTAGAGTATATTCTTACATTTCTTCTTAGAAACAGAACCAATATATTCTTTTATGTAAGAAAGGTATTCTTTCCGCAGATACTATATACAGTAATAATTACAATTATCATATACAGATTATATGTATGGATAAATAAAGCCATAAAGAAGAAGGTGGAAGAAAATGAGGTTGCTTAAGGACTTTTTCATATCTCTGAAAGAGCTTACAATCGAATATATCCGCAGCAGAGTGTTTCCTATAACACTTCTACTTATTGTTCTTTTTATTATGCTGATAAACAGATTATTTACCCTTCAGATAGAACAAGGCGAACAGTATAGCAAGAGTTTTGAATACAAATCTGAGAAAACGCTGACAGTAAATTCAATCCGCGGAAATATATATGATGTAAATGGAAATCTTCTTGCATACAATGAGATATCGTATACTCTTACATTTGGAAATAGTACAGCTCTCCCAAGTGAAGCTGAAAACATGGGACTTTCTGAAAATGTTCTAAAAAACCGTATTATTTCTAATACACTAAATATACTTAGATCTAATGGCGATGATATAGATACCAGCTTTAAAATAAAGAACTTAAATGGAAAATATGTTTTCAACTGCGAAGGTCAGGTTCTTAAGAACTTCCTTAAGGATGTATATGCCGCTAATACAGTAGATGATCTTACAGAAGAACAGCTGAATTCATCTGCTGAAGATGTAGTTAATTATCTAAAAGAGCTTTTTGAAATAAGTTCAGATTATGATGAAGATACATCCATGAAAATCCTTGCCTGTAGATACAATCTATGGCTGAACAGATTTCAGCAGTATGTACCTGTAGAGATAGCACATGACATATCAGAAAAAAGCCGTGCTGCGATCACTGAGAATAAAGATAATCTACTGGGCATGGATATTATGGTGGAGTCCAGCAGGATTTATAACGATGCCAAGTACTTTTCACATATCATCGGCTATGTTGGTAAAGCATCTCAGGATGATATTGATTATCTAAATGAGCAGGTTGGAAAGAATGTCTATAACAGTACAGATGTTGTTGGTAAATCAGGAATAGAAAAGGTATACGAGACTGATCTTCATGGCACTGATGGAGAACAGGTGCTTTATGTAGATAACCTTGGTAAGGTTCTGGAAGTTACAAGTGATACACCTTCTGTTGCTGGAAATGATATATATCTGACAATAGATACAGATCTTCAAAAATACTGCTATGACATGCTTGAGAAGGAAATAGCATCTATTCTAATGTCAAAGATTCATGATATTGCATACGCTGCAGAAGGAAATAAAGAGAAGATTATTCCTATCACTGATGTATATGCAGCATTTTTCAGTAATAATCAGCTGAAACTATCTCATATGAATTCTCCTGATGCTACCGAAAGAGAAAGAAACTTTTACAATACATTTACAACAAGGCAGGCGACCACTCTTGAAACAGTAAATGGTCTGCTGACTGATAATCCTGTTGAACTTAAGAATCTTGATTCGGAATATAAGGATTACTGTGAATATGTCTGTGAGATGTTAAGTGCAAATGGAATCTATGATGTAAGCAAAGCCAATCAGAATTCAAAAGCTTTTATCGATTATACCTCTGATAAAACATCTCTTCAGGACTTTCTTAGATATCTTATTAGTGTTGAAGCAATAGATATAACTTCTATAGAAGAAGACGATAAGTACTATGATTCAGATGAAATCTATGACATGCTTATTGAATATGTTGTTGATTATCTTAAAGATGACGAGGATTTCAATAACCGAGTTATAAGAAATATGATAAGAGAAGGAAGTCTTTCAAGCTATGATGTTATTGAGCTTCTTTACGATCAGGGAGTTCTTCACAGAGAAGGAGATGTGGAATACAGCGCCTTTACAGCTGGTCTTATGAGTCCATATAACTTTATTATAGCTAAACTCACATCCCTTGAAATAACTCCAGCTATGCTGGCACTTACACCTTGTTCAGGCGCTGTAGTAGTAACAGATGTTAATACTGGTGAAGTCAGAGCTATGGTAAGCTATCCTAGCTATGATAATAACTATCTTACAAATACAGTAGATCCTGATTATTATGATTCCCTTCTTCAGGACCATACGGATCCACTATATAACAGAGCTACTATGATGAGAACCGCTCCAGGATCTACATTTAAGCCACTTGTTGCAATCACTGGTGTATCTGAAGGCGTTCTCGGGTTAGATGAATATATCACTGACCTTGGTGTATTTGAAGAGGTTTATACAAAGCCTAAGTGCTGGATATATAGAGACTATCATCTTACACATGGTTCCATCAATATCCCGACAGCTATTGATATATCCTGTAACTATTTCTTCTTTACTGTAGGTTACAGACTAGCTACAAGGTCAGGAAAATATGTGGATGATGAAGGACTTGCTTCGATTAAGAAGTATGCCAGCATGTTTGGACTTACTGAAAAGTCTGGTATAGAGATAGAAGAGATCGAGCCTCATTTCTCAGATAATGATGCAGTTACTTCATCTATTGGTCAGGGTACTAATACCTATGCTCCGGTCCAACTTTCAAGGTATGTGTCCACCATTGCCAATGGAGGCACCTGCTACAATCTGTCTCTGATGAACAGAATAACCGATTATGAAGGTAATGTAGTAAGGACCTCGAATCACACAATTGCGTCACAGGTTAATATAGATAGTGCACTTTGGAATCAAGTACATAAAGGTATGCGACTAGTAGTTACGGATGACTTGGAGAGTAATAAACTTCTCAATTCTGTTAATGTACAAATAGCAGGTAAGACAGGTACTGCTCAGGAAGGAGAAGATCGTCCTGCACATGCGCTTTTTATATCATATGCACCATATACCTCTCCTGAGGTTTCAGTTACAACAGTAATCCCAAATGGTTATGCATCTTCGAATGCTGCTGACTTAACAGGATTTATCTATGCATATATGTATGACAAAGAAGCGCTGAATGACGCATCATTTACAGAGGATAATGGACAGGTAGGAGATTAGGAGATATATAAGTAATGCCATTTAAAAGATATAATATAAGATTTTACAACTTCATATTGATCTTCCTGGTAATAGCTCTTATGATCCTTGGAGTATATGTCATTGACAGCGTAAATGATGAATATACTACCAAGCAGGCAGTTGGTGTGGCTCTATCGATTATTATCATGCTTGTTCTTTCATTTATTGATTATCATCTGATATCCAGATTATATATACCACTTTATATTGCCAGTATAATACTTCTGGTTCTGGTTCTTATTGCTGGATCTACGGTAAATAATGCAACAAGATGGTTCACTATCGCAGGTATTACATTCCAGCCCTCGGAAATTTCAAAACCTATAATGATAGTTTTCTTTTCAACATATCTTAGTAATATAATGGATAAAGAAAAGATTAATTCTTTTAGATGTATTATTGGCTTTGTTATGTTCTGGGCTGTTCCTATATTCCTTATATACCAGGAGCCAGATCTTTCTACACTGATTTGTCTTACAATGGTGCTCCTGACCCTGTTTTTCCTGTCAGGACTCAGCTATAAGATTATTGTAGTAGCACTGCTTATTTTAATCCCAATATTCAGTTTATTTATATGGTATATTCAAAAACCAGATCAGAAACTTTTATATGATCACCAGGTAAAAAGAATTATGTCATTTATATATCCTTCTGAATACGAGGATGAAACAATGCAGCAGGAGAATTCGGTAATGGCCATTGGTTCTGGTCAGCTCATGGGCAAAGGGCTTGGAAGAGATAAGGAAGGAGCTGATACCTCTGATACTAATCTGATTTCCGAGCAGCAGACTGACTTTATCTTTTCAAAAGTTGGAGAATCATTTGGATTTTTCGGAAGTACAATAATAATTGGAATTATTTTGCTTATAGTGTTACAATGTATAAGGGTCGGTAGGCACGCTAGAGATGATGTCGGTATGTTGATCAGTCTCGGGGTGGCTGCTTTGATTGGTTATCAGTCATTTATTAACATTGGCGTAGCAACCAGACTTCTTCCAAATACAGGTATTCCACTTCCATTTATCAGCTATGGACTTACTTCACTATGGAGTACTGCTATAGGTATTGGAATGGTACTGAATATCAGTTTGCAGAAGAGAAAATACTAAAAATAATAATAGAAACAATAATAGAAATATTTTTATATATAAACCGTTTTGAAAAAGTATTATTGGGGAGGTAACACAGTGAACATCGTACTAATCGCTCACGATTCAAAAAAGAAACTGATGCAGAATTTCTGTATTGCTTACAGAGGTATCATGGAGCATCATGATATATATTCAACAGAGACAACCGGCCGTCTTGTTGAAGAGGCTTCCGGCCTTTCTATTCATAAGTTTTTGGCAGGACATCTGGGCGGAGTACAGCAGATTGCAACTCAGATTGAGAGCAATCAGATGGATATGGTCATAGTCCTCAGAGAGAGCAGTATGAGCCAGCCTCATAACAATGATTTTCACACTATATCTACATTATGTGATATTTATAACATCCCTCTTGCATCCAACCTTGCATCTGCAGAGCTTTTAATTAAGGCTTTGGAAAGAGGAGATTTAGATTGGAGAATTCTTTACAAGAATTAGTATAAAATGGGCAGAGCAGTAATATATTATATTCTACTGATACTTCTGGCTGTTGGCAGTGTTACATTTTTCGTTCGCAAGAATATAAATTATTCAAATGCGTATGAAGATTCTACTGTAAATGAAGTATTAGTCAGTTCAAAACTTCATACCTTTGAACCGGGAGGTTATCAGTCGGAATATGCAGTTATTCCAGCTGGCGTAGATATCAGTCAAGATCAATTTGATGATGATACCTACGCTACATTATTGATTGATAATGAGACGCACAATCCTATTGTTTCCTACAATTCACTGCGAAGAATATATCCAGCCAGTACTACGAAGCTTATGACTGCACTTGTCGTTTGTGATGCTCTATATGCAGGAAAGATAAGTCTAGATGATGAGATAACACTTACGCACGACACAACAATAAGTGAAGAGGGTGCTCTTGTAAGTCAGATGAAGGCTGGCTACACCATTACAGTAAGAAATCTGCTGTATGGTCTTTTGATGAAATCTTATAATGATTTTGCTATGATTCTAGCTGAATATGTTGGTGGAGATGTTAATACCTTCTGTGACATGATGAATACAAAGGCATATCAGATTGGTGCTACTGGATCGCATTTCTGTAATCCTCATGGACTGCATGATGATAATCATTATATAACTGCATATGATATGTACATTATTCTTCAGGAAGCAGAAAAGTATGAAATAATCAGAGAGATTGACTCGTATGACACATTTACTTATACTTATAAGGATTCCGAGGGAGTAGAGTGGAAGGATGATATAACTCCAACTAATCAGTTCCTGGCTGGAACCTATAAGCTTCCATCTAATATAACTATTGATTCCTGGAAAACAGGAACCACAAAGCTTGCAGGAAATATACTAGCGATGAATGTAACTATAGATGGAAAGTCTTATTCACTATTTGTGGCAGATTCAGTTTCTCCAGATGATTTATATGATAAGATTGGAATACTTTTTAATCTGACCAAATGACGTTAGTTTCATTTAGTTTAAATTATTTTTAATAGTAAATATATTTAAGTATATTATTTTCTGACAATTATATACAAATTTTAATAAGAGCGTAAAAATGAGTAGAGATAAAAAAAATAACAACAATCTCATAAAACTAAAAAGAAAAGCCAAAGTCGATTCTACAGTAATTGTTTTTGCAATTATTCTTCTTTATGTGGCTGTTGTTGTTATTATGTCATTTATGAAGGAACCTATTCCTACATATAAGGTTGGTTCAAGTAATATTAACAGCAACATCTCATGTACAGGTATTGCCCTAAGAAATGAGATTGAGATAACTTCTGGTAAATCCGGATATATGATCTACTTCGTTCATGACGGAGACAAGATTAAGAAAAATGCACCTGTTTGTTCAGTTGATGAGACAGGTAATGTTATATCGGCAATTCAGGCTACTGGTGAGGGTGATGAAGGAAATGCGCTCTTTACTAAAAATGATTATGTCCGTATACGATCTTCTATAGATAGTTATAAGTCTGCATATAATGATGTGACATTTTCCGATCTATATAATTTTAAATCTGAGATTGAAAGCAAAGTTATGGAACTTTCAAGTGAAGTTATGCTTCAGCAGATTAATATAGGTGGAGCTCAGGTCAGTTCAACTATTCAGACTATAAAAGCGTCTGAAAGTGGTGTAATCACCTATTACACGGACGGATATGAGTCAAAAACACCAGAAACCCTATCAATTGATGACTTTACAAGGACTAATTATAAAAAGAACTCGCTTAAGTCTGGTGATATTCTTGAATCAGGTTCTACAGTATTTAAAATTGTATCTGATGAAAATTGGAGCATTGTATGCAAGATTACAAAGAAAGAAGCAGATGCAATCCAAAAAGAAGAGAGAGTTCGTTTTACTATAAATGATTCACCTAATGATGTCTCTTCAACCTATAGACTTATACCTAAAGAGGATGATACTTATTTCCTTGTATTATCTCTTTCAAAATATATGGTTGAGTATATAGATGACAGATTCCTTAATATAGAGATTATTCTTAATAAATTTGAAGGACTTAAGGTACCTAATTCTTCACTTCTAGAAAAAGAAGTATATAAGATTCCTAAAGAGTATATCAATGAATCGCCTGAGTCTGTCAATAAAACTGTTACTGTAAGACGTTATGAATCTGATGACAATGACATAAATAAAGGTTTAAAGAATAAAGCCACAAACAGTGATGCTGATAAAAATACAAACAGTATTAATACACCTCTTTCCACAGCCGGAAATGCAACTGGTTCTGGTTCTCCTAGTGATGCCAGCATTGAACCAAATGCTGTTGTTTCAGTAGCAACGTCTAATATACCAGATGAAAAACAGGCGTCCACTATGACAGATGCTGTTCCTGTTAAGGAGCCCGTTCTTCCTCCAGAAGGAGCATCTTATAAGAATCAGAAGATTACTCTTATAGTCTATAAATCAGATGATAACTATTATTATGTTGATGAAGATAGTTTTCACGATACCGATCAGATATATACAGATAATAAACAGACTGTTGAACCTGTTCTTTCACTTGCAAGAGAGAATCTTACTGGTGTTTATCTAGCTAATGCAGGAGTAGCAAACTTCATTGAGGTTTCAATAGTTAAATCGCAGGATGAATTTACAATTGTTAAAAAAGATGAAAACCTGAAAGAGTTTGATATTATTGTATTGGATTATACTCAGGTTAAAGAAAATCAGAGTCTGTACTAAAATGATCATTATATAAGTTTAATTGATTAGAAACGTAAATATATAACTGTTTTATGAAGTAGTTTCTATATTTCCAGGTTTTATTAAGGAGTAAAAAATGGCTGAGACAATTCAGGATAATTATAAAAAAGTTCGTGAAGAAATAGACGAAACCTGTAAGAGGATAGGCAGAAAGCCGGAAGAGGTAACACTTATTGCTGTAAGTAAGACCAAGCCGCTTAGTGACATTGAAAAGCTTATAGCGATAGATGTAAATGAGTTTGGAGAAAATAAACCTCAGGAGCTGAGAGAAAAGTTCGATAATGTTGATACTCCTGTAAGATTCCATATGATTGGTCATCTTCAGACCAATAAAGTAAAATATATTATTAACAAAGCTGTTCTTATACATTCAGTAGATTCAATAAAACTTGCACAGACAATAGAAAAAGAAGCAGCAAAGAGAAATCTTCATGTTGATGTACTTATAGAAGTGAATTATGCAGATGAAGATAGTAAATTTGGTGTTAAGAAAGATGAGGTAATTGACCTTGTAAAAGAGATAGCAAGTTCCTTCAGACACATTCATATAAGAGGGCTGATGACTATTGCTCCATTTGTAGATGATCCTGAAGAAAACAGACCTGTGTTCAAGGGCATGCACCAATTACTACTTGACATAAAATCTCAAAACATAGATAATGTTGATATGTCGATTCTTTCAATGGGCATGACTAATGAC
>CACZRU010000085.1 GCA_902783605.1 uncultured Lachnospiraceae bacterium | reverse complement strand
GAAATAAGCTCTTGATAAAAGAGAACGCTGAGGAGTAAATTCTTTGAAGAAATAAGCTCTTGATAAAAGAGAACGCTGAGGAGTAAAGGCTCTGAAAAACAATTTATAAACTAAATAATAGAGGGGTGCTTCCAGAATGATATTTACACAGAATTCTGGAAGCATCCCTTTTTCTTTTGTGATATAATGTGACATAAATGTCATAAGTAAAAAAGTCCAAATTACCATGAGGAGGAAGTATGGATACAAAGCTTATCTATGCAGCAGATGATGAAGAAAATATAAGGGAAATACTTAAGGTGTTTCTTGAGGAAGCGGGATACAGCGTGAAGGTTTTTGAAACTGGTGATGACCTTTTCGATGAGTTTTCTGTTACGCCGTCGGACATGGTAATACTTGATATTATGATGCCGGGTACAAATGGTATTGATATATGTAAGAAGATAAGGAGTAAATCCAAGGTACCTATTATCATGCTTACTGCTAAGGAGTCAGAGATGGATTATTCTATTGGGATAACTTCTGGCAGTGATGACTATATGATAAAACCATTTTCTCCTTCTATTCTTATTATGAGGATTAAGGCTCTTTTCAGAAGAATTGATCTGGAGCGGAGTGAGAACACAAAACCTGTAGTTGAAGAACTGAAATATGAAGATCTTTTTTATTCGGAAAGCAAGCATGCAATAATGTGCGGTAGTAAGAGCCTTGGTCTTACTGAAATGGAACTGGACTTCATGAAGTATATGCTCAGCAGATCTACTGAAGCTATATCAAGAGAGGATTTTCTGGATCAAGTCTGGGGACTGGATGCGGAGACAGAGTCTAGAGTTGTAGATGAAACTGTAAGAAGGCTTAGAAGAAAACTTCGTACTATTGAAAGTAAAGTTACTATAAATACTGTCTGGGGATTTGGATATCAGCTGGGAGTAGTGGAGTGAAGAAGAAAAAAAGAAAAATTGGAATATATGTTTTTATCATAACAACCATTTCCTTTGTGGTTATTTTTCTTTGCGTTCATTTATTTCTGAATAAGTATATAAAAGATGAGGCAAATCGAAGTATAAGAAACTGTGTTGAATATCTTAATTCTCCTAGCGACGACTCTTATATGGAGTATATTGAAGGGAATAACCTCTTCAGGAGCTCATATCTAGAACTCAGCTATGCAATTCTGTTTGAGAGCTTCAATGAGCATTACAGCGTTGATAAGCTGGTCACTGAATGGTGTGAGGATAATCCCAGAAAGATGAATGCCATTTATCTGGTAAAACTTCGTGACAGGCTCTGCTATATTCAGCAGGTGGAGCTGAGTGATAACAGAGGAATCTATGCGGTGTATACAGATGTGTCTTCTGCAAAGAGAATGTGTGCCGTTGTTGAGGTGGTTCTAGTTGTTGTTATGCTTATCTGTGACCTTGTGGCCACCATTGTAGGTCTTAGAATGGGAAGAGCGGTAGATGAAGAGCAGGACAAGCAGAAAAAATTCTTTGAAAATGCATCACATGAGCTGAAGACTCCACTTATGTCCATTCAGGGATTTTCTGAGGGACTTGAGAAGGGAATTATCACTGACCAGCGGGGGGCTTATAAAGTTATACAGAAGGAAGTTGGCAAGATGTCCCACATGGTAGATGAGATTCTGCTTCTTTCGAAATATGACAGGCAGAGTGTGAATTATAATCTTGAGGAAATCTCAGTTCAGGAATTGGTTGGTGATGTGCTGGATACCTTCTACATGGAGATTCAGAATAAGCAGCTGAGACTAAATGTTAATATCGAAGATAAGTTCATTAATGTAGACATTGACCAGATGCATAGAGCTGTCTCGAATATCATTTCAAATGCACTTAGGTATGCCAGGACCGCAATTAGTATTGACTTTAAGGATGATATTTTGTCTATTTGGAATGACGGAACGAATCTTACAGATGAGGACCTGAAGAAGATATTTGAAAGATTCTATATGGGACAGGGGGGAAGTACCGGAATAGGACTTTCTCTTGCTAAGGAAATAATTGAGCTTCATGGTTTTAGCATTAAGGCTGAAAATTATCAGGATGGAGTCAGATTTTTGATAAAATTTACTCTTTAGGTTTATTTAGTTTTCTGTTATTATATAAAGAGCGTTTGTTTGGAGTCTCATTTAGGAGTATGGGATTTCAAATTAATTCCTACCACAATAATTTAATAAGGAGGATCATATGATTTACTCAACAGAAGTTAAGAACATGTGCCCTGTACATCAGGGAGTACATCATGGTGCTGCCCCAATTCCAGAGGAAGCAAAATGGGTACAGGCAAAAAAGGTTGAGGATATTTCCGGTTATACGCACGGTATTGGCTGGTGTGCACCTCAGCAGGGATGCTGCAAGCTTTCCCTCAATGTAAAGGACGGAATAATCCAGGAAGCATTAGTAGAG
>CACZRU010000084.1 GCA_902783605.1 uncultured Lachnospiraceae bacterium | reverse complement strand
GCCTCATACAGCACATACAACTAATCCAGTTCCATTTATCCTTGTTAACTATGATGAGGAGTATACACTTAAGGAAGGCGGAAAGCTCTGCGATATCGTTCCTACTCTTCTTGAGGTAATGGGCATGGAGCAGCCATCTGAAATGAGTGGACAGTCACTTCTTATTAAGAAGTAAATTAAAGAAATAATCTGAGTCATGAGCAGTTGGTTTTTGGCAATTAGATAATGATAGTACGAATTTTAAGCGGTGGCAGTGAATAGTTGCCACCGCTATTTTCTATGTTCAAGAAAATAGAACATTGTAAATCTCAGTTTTAGAGAAAAAGAGGCTTCTATTTAGAAGTTTAGGTGGTTGCTAAAAGACTATGTTTCTGCTATCCTTTTGTTTAGTGTTGTTAAATTTAGTAATAAAAAAATGAGGGAAAGAAAATGCAATTAAAATCAAATGAAACTCCAAATGGAAATATGAACACTAATGGTGCTCAAAATCCATATGGAACATCGCAGCCACATAATTCATATTATGATACACCGAATGATATGAATGGACAGGGTGGCAATCAGTATTATGGTGGCCAGCAGGGCGGAAATCAGTATAATGGTGGCCAGCAGGGTGGAAATACAACAGTGTATGGTACGCCAAGAACTCCGGCTGGTAATCCAACTTCAGCATATGGTACACCTCAGCAGGCATATGGAGCTGGGGCTCCAGTTATGAAGAAGAAGGGGATTAATCCACTTTTTATCATTCTGCCGATTGTTGCTTTGGTTGTGATTATATTTGCAACGCAGTTCAGCAAGATATTTGGAAGCACCAAGTATACACCAGGTGTTGTTGAAGGGAATACTCTGACAAATGAGCATTTTGGTTTTAAAGCTTCATTTGAGGCAGACGGATGGACAGTAGAAGACTCAGGGATGTCTGCAGAAGAAGAGAAGAAAAGACTGAATGGAAAGCAGACAGTGTCTGAGCTGTACGCACAGAATAAACTCAGCGTGGAACTTCTGGACTTTTCTGTCTATCAGATGCCGCTTAACGTTGATAATAATGACTCTAGGATTAAGGATGTAATGGAGGACTGTAAAGATCTCTATGTAGACCAGCTTGAATCACAGGGCTTCACTGTAGAAAGTGTTGAACAGGATACCATGACAATAGCAGGTAAAACCTGTAACGGATACTATATCAAATGTAATATGAATGGCGTAAGCGTTGGTCTGGTTCAGTTCTTCATCTTTGAAGGGAGATATCTGGGATACTTCAGTGCAGGTTCAACATCTTCAGCCAAGGCAAAACTTATAATAACAAACCATGTAACAAAATTAGACTAGAATGTGCAAAAGGGGAATTGTGAAAAGCTCCTCAAATACACATTGAAAATGAATGATGAAGCAATGAGTTTCTTAAAAACAAGGAACTCATTGCTTTTTTATATCATAAGAAATTGCGTAAGCAATTTCAAAAATCGCGAAGTGATTTTTAAGCTACGAAGTAGCTATGATATACCGAAGGAAAAATGCGATAGCATTTTTACGAAGGAATATCTTTTCATAAGAAATTGCGTAAGCAATTTCAAAAATCACGGAGTGATTTTTAAGCTACGAAGTAGCTATGATATACCGAAGGAAAAATGCGATAGCATTTTTACGAAGGAATATCTCTTTTAGAAAGGGGCTGATATTATGTCATTATTACAGGTATCTAATCTGACCTTCGGTTATGAAGGCAGTTTTGATAATATATTTGAAGAAGTATCATTTTCAATTGATACGAATTGGAAGCTTGGTTTTATTGGACGAAATGGAAAAGGTAAGTCAACCTTTTTGAATCTGCTTCGTGGGAAGTATGAATACAAGGGTAGTATTTCGACGGACAAGCATTTTGATTATTTTCCATATGAGATTTCCCAGTCTGATATGGATAAGACAGTTGATGAACTGTGCGAGAATTGGAAGCCGGGAGTGGAAAGCTGGAGAGTAATCTGTGAGCTGAATTCGTTGGATACGGATCCGGAGATTCTATACAGACCAATAAGTACACTCAGTAATGGCGAGCGAACTAAAGCTATGCTGGCGGTTTTATTCTCAGGGGAAAATGAGTTCCTGCTAATTGATGAACCGACCAATCATCTTGATGTAAATGGTCGTGAGGTGATAAAGAAATACCTACAGGAAAAGAATGGATTTATACTTGTTTCCCACGACAGAGATCTGCTGGATGCAGTAATTGATCATGTTCTGGTACTTAATCGTGAGTCCATCGAGGTGGTGACAGGTACCTTCAGCTCATGGTGGGAGAATAAGCAGAAAGCAGATGCATTTGCGATAGCTGAAAATGAAAAACACATGAAGGAGATTGGCAAGCTTAAAACTGCAGCTGACAGAGCCGGAAGGTGGGCGGATAAAAATGAGAATACGAAGATCGGATTTGATCCTATCAAAGAACCGGACAGGTGTGCTGGTACCAGATCTTATATTGGTGCAAAGACTAAGAAGATGCAGTCCAGAGTGAAGAACTTCGAGAAGAGGATTGACCGTGAAATCGAGGAGAAGGAAGGACTGCTGAAAGATATTGAAAATGTGGATGACCTAAAGCTTATTACACTTAAGCACCATAAAAATTGTCTGGTGGAGTGCAGGGACTTT
>CACZRU010000083.1 GCA_902783605.1 uncultured Lachnospiraceae bacterium | reverse complement strand
TGAATTAAAAAGGGTTAATATTGCCCGTAAGTTCCTTGATAAGTATGGTAAACTCCATTCGAAACAGGATCTTAGTGATATGCTTGGGATTTCTTTGCCGCAAACCCACCGTCTTATCAAGATTAATGACAATATAAACAGTAAACTGCTTAGTGTATGCCTTGAAAGAAGAATATCTGTAAGGGCAGCTGAAGCTATATCGACTCTTACTAAAGATATGCAGGAAGCTCTGTATGATATGCTAAAAAATAATAAGAGTTTAAAGCCTACTGAAAAAGTCATTAAGACTATCCGGGACGCAGATAAAGCATCAATTTATACTGAAGATGATAAAGAAAGTGCTGTAGGAAGAACACTTGGCAGAGCCAAAAGAGACCGTAAGATAATTGAAGATGCAATTCAATACGATCTTCAGAAGGGTATTGCAATAAAAGATATTAATAATATTTCTTCCAAGATTTCGATTAGCAACCTTATTGCAAAGCAGGAAGATGCAGTAAGAGCATTAGAGAACAGAATATATAAGATTCAATATGATGCTAATGATGTAGATATTTCACGTATTGAGAATGTTATCCAGCGCCTTTTTGGTGTGATTGAATACATGTCTCCTAAGAAGATGTGATTTTTTGCTGTGGTTTTTTCATGATGAAAAAACACATTATTTTCGAATAAGTTGGATGTGAATGAAAAGATGCCGGGAAAACATGAATATAGATATAAGAGTTCTTAGCATATAATTCTATAAATAATATCAAGTAGACTTAAATATACAAAGAGGTTGTGATGGAACAAAATTCCATCTAAGCCTCTATTATTTTTGCAATTAATCCATAACTGGACATATTAATTCCTTAAATCAATTATCCCCTTCCATATTTAATACAGACAGTAATATAAGTTGGAAGGAGAGAGACACAGAATATGGAAGCATTTAAAGATAACGACAGGCTCATAATGGTTCTTGGTGACGAGACATACAGAAGTTTTGAGTACAAGGGCAGGAAAGCTCTGGCCATTGAAAAGCCATGTAAAGAGCTTGAAAGTATAGTCTCTGAAACAACACAAATAGGAGCTGTGAAGTCTTTGTCGGCACCTGAACGAATAAAAGTAGAAAGAAAAGAAAAGGAAGAAGTAAAGGTCGCTTTCGAAAAGGATATAGAGACAGCATCTGTTGCGGAGGTCGGTAACTTTCTTTTTAAACTTAGAAAGGATCCAAAAGTTCAAAAAATCATAGAAAGAAGATATGGGCATGTATCAATGGATTTTGTGATCCATTGTAAGGGCGAAAGAGAGCTTAAGGAGCTAGCTTATGACCTTCTGTGAATCTAGAATGGTTGCGGTTTCTCGCAGCCATTTTTTTATATATGATCTGGACATGTTTTCAGTTCAGCAAAGAAGGCCAATATGTAACAATTTATTGTTAATTGTTTATCAATTTGTACATTTAACATATTGTACCTCTGAACACAAAGGTCTAAAATTATATATGCATTGTTAAATAATTAACACAAAGGAGGCACATTTATTATGATGGGCAGGTTAAGAGCAATGCGCGAACCACTCAAGTACGTTCAGGGGCGAGACGCATTAAACAAGTTTTACGATGAGATGGGTTACATGGGCAAGCGTTGGCTGTTTGTATGTTCAAATAGCGGTTATAAGGCTTGTCACGACAAGATTGAGAAGAGTTTTGAAGGTCACGATGACTACAGACGTTATGAGATCTTCGGTGGAATCTCAAGCAATGGTGAGATCAAGAAGATGCAGGAGATAGTAAGAAATGACAACATTGATGTTGTTGTTGCTATCGGCGGAGGAAGCGCTGTAGATACAGCTAAGGCTACAGCATATTATGAGGGCAAGCATATTGTAATTGTTCCTACAGTTGCTGCAACAGATGCTCCTTGTACAGGTCTTTCAGTTATTTACAACGATGACCACAGCTTTGATAAGTATCTTTTCTATCCGACAAACCCTGATGCGGTAATGGTAGACTGTAATGTAATAGCAAACGCTCCGGTACATTTCCTTGTTTCAGGAATGGGTGATGCTCTCGGAACATATTTCGAGGGAAGAGCTTCTATACGTACAGAATCAGCAAGCCTTGAGGGAACCGGAATCACAAGAGCCGGTCAAGCACTTGCAAAGCTCTGCTACGAGACACTCCGTCAGTACGGAAAGCAGGCTATTGAGGCTTGTAAGCTTCATGTAGTAACTCCTGCTCTTGAGAATATTATAGAGGCTAATGTTTACCTTTCAGGTGTTGGTGCTGATAATGTTAACTGTGCAGCTGCACATTCCTTCTATAACGGTGTTACCGCAGTAGGCTGTAAGCATGCAGATCATGGTGATTGCGTAGCTCTCGGCACACTGGTACAGCTTGTACTTGAAGGTGCTACTAAGGAAGAGTTTGACGATGTTCAGAGCTTCTGCCTTGAAGTCGGTCTTCCTGTAACACTTGAGCAGATTGGAATTACATCTGAAGATCAGGTTAGGATTATTGCTGAGAATGCCTGTGTACCTGGTGAAACGATTCATAACCTTGCAGGCGATGTTCAGCCATGTGAACTTTATGATGCGATCATG
>CACZRU010000082.1 GCA_902783605.1 uncultured Lachnospiraceae bacterium | reverse complement strand
AGGTTCAGATACATAATCTGTGGTTGTTCCATCTTCGTAGATGGTTACCTCTTTACCTTTTTCAACTCCAACCTCAGTTTCTGCAACTGTTCCATCCTTGTATACAAGTTTTGTTGCAACTTTTCCTTCAAATACACATACTCTTGTGTACTTTACTCCGTCAATCTCGTAGGTTGTTACATAGAAAACAGTACCACGAACTGACATGGTTGAATTTGGTGTATTAATTTCATAACTAGAATCATCGGAAAGTTTGTTTTGAATATCGTTCGTAATTGAACCACTAAGAATTTCAATGCTGGTTTTACTATTTTGACTTGTGCCAGATGCAGTAAGTAAAATCTCTGTCTTCTCATCAAAATGAATATACTTATCTTCATCAGCCTGAATAGTAAGCTTACCACTATCGAGTGACACCTTGTCACCAGATTCAAGAACCATGTTGGCATATGGAGAAATATCTCCCTTTCCCTCACGGGCAACATTTGCCTGGCCCTCAACCTCAAAGACTTTAAGAATTCGATAATCGTCTTTCTTATTTAATAAAAGAAAAATGACCAGCGCCAAAACGATCGCTAGTATAACGGCAGAGCCAATAATTACTACTTTCTTCTTACCCATACCCTATTACCTCGCACTTAGATTTGGCAACTAAGTCACCTTTCTACATTAGCACAATGTGAACAAATTGTAAAGCACTTTTTTATTATTTTTGTAAGTTATTTACTACTCCATCTTGCAGTGGAGCCACATGGAAGAATGAGACCTGTGTCTCTGACCGGAAGACCGATATCTTCTGAAGATACGCTTCCACCATGGGACTTTATTACAGTTTCTGCAATCATATAATTAAGTACTGCTGGAGAAAGTCCAGTAGTATACATATTGATCAGATAAATGATAGCGTCATCCGCAAGTATCTCGCTGGTGAGCTTAATAAGCTCAAAGATGTTGTCCTCCATCTTCCACATCTCGCCCTTTGGTCCACGGCCATATGATGGCGGATCCATGATGATCACCTGATATTTATTTCCTCGTCTTATCTCCCGCTCCACAAACTTGATGCAGTCATCAATGAGCCATCTAATAGGTGCTTCTTCAAGTCCTGATGACTTGGCATTCTCCTTGGCCCAGCCCGTCATTCCTTTTGATGCATCTACATGTGTTACCTTTGCACCTGCCATAGCAGCAGCTACAGTAGCACCACCTGTATAAGCAAAGAGATTTAGCGCTCTAATGCTCTTGTCTTCTGGAACTGATACCAGCTTATTTTCACCCGGAGAAAAATCTTCTTCACTCAGAACTCCTCTGGAAATATATTCTTGCTTGATGGTCTCAAATATATAGTCCCAATTGGCAGCCTGCTCAGGGAAAATGCCAGTATGCTTAAACGAAAATGGTTTAAGATTAAATGTCATCTTATCACTTCCAGTAATCCCTGAACTTGGCAGTCTATATTCAATCTGCCATTCTTGTGGAAGGTCGAAAAATTCCCATTCTCCACCGCCACGGTTACTTCTGTGATAATGACCATTCAGCTTCTTCCACTCTTTTGAGATACGCCTGGTGCTCCATATAACCTGTGGATCAGGTCTAAGAAGTATATATTTCCCCCACCTCTCAAGTTTTTCTCCATCGGTGCAGTCCAGCACCTCATAGTCTTTCCATCTATCTGCTAGTATCATGATATTATCCTTTTTATCTTGTTTAACTAATCTATCTTATTCTTTAGCTTATTTTTACCTTTTTCTCTCTTAACAAATAAAAGATTCTTCGCTTCGCTCAGAATGACTTTTTTAGTCCGTGAAAAAATATTTATCTATTCCGTTGGCAATTCCTGTTACCATTTTAGTCTGAAAATCAGGATCTGCCATAAGTGTATCTTCATTTGGATTGGTCATGAATCCCATCTCCAGAAGCGTACATGGTACCTCTGACCAATTGTTTCCTGTCATAGTATCTGTTTCCCAGACTCCACGGCTTGAGAAGCCGGTTGCTGCAACATATTCATTCAAGATATCATCTGACAAGATTCTGCTCTCACTATACATTGATGCTATATATGGATTAGACGGCGTAATACAGATTGCCATAGCGCCACTGGCAGATGAACTATCAGAGCCGTCAGCGTGAATTCGTATAAATGCATCAGCTTTATTAGAATTCGCCACCTCAGCTCTCTCTGAACAAGATATAGCTGTATCATTGTCATATCTTGTAAGAAGTACTATATATCCTCTTTCCTGAAGTTCTATTTTCAGTTTTTCGGCAATCTGAAAATTAAGTTCAATTTCTGTCAGACCAGTGGTTGTTCCTCTCGTGCCCGATGCGTCAGCCGCCTTCATTTCAGAAGAACCAGGTCCAATAGGTTCCGTTCCACCAGTCACCACGTTAGAATGACCTGGGTCCAGCACGATAACCTTTCCATTTATTGGAGAATTATCCTCAGGTTCATCCTGCGCTTTATCAGCCCCAGATTGTGAATCTGTTTTTGATACTGCATCAGTTTGTGACGACTTTGAGACTGCAGCATCAGTTTCTGACGATTTAATTGCATCAGTTTTGCTTGCCTCTTTACCAGTCTCTTCCGCTTCAAGCTTGGTGGCAGTGTCAGGCATCTCTTCAGTTGTAGTTTCTCCCCAATCATCTCGCCTATCCTTATTTTCATTCTTGCCACATCCTGCAAGAGCGAACAGAAGAATAACTATTAATATACATGGAAAAACTTTCTTCTTTATCTTTTTCATATAAACCCGTTATTTTTCATTACCATTTTCGACATTAAAAAAGTATTTATAGTTCCAATTAATCAGTTTTAGTAATCACTCTTAGTCTCTATACTTCTGCATAAGTTCAACATTGTAATTCTCTGTCTCATTGAACCTTCTCTTTGCATCATCCTGACTTGAGGTCTTTGGATCATACCAGTCATACTGGCAGAAATAGTTATATATATTCTCGTCCTTAAATTTATAACCATTTCGTGCATAGATTTCATTTATCGCTGTCTGCAGTTCTTCCTGAGTCAGTGCCTTAACCTCAGAATCTGTCATCTTTCTTGTACTGCTGTCCGGTACAACTTGATCACCAGTAGAAGCTAAGCCTGATGAAGTTGAAGTATCAGAATCATCTATCTCCTCATCATCAGTCAGACCACTTACCATATACTCTCTATACATTGATATTGGCTTTGTACCAGTTGCATCTATATAAGACTGCTCAAGAGTTCCATCATCATTTACTGAAACAAGCACCTTATCTCCATTTGTAAGAAACTCTGTCTTGTCAGCAACAAAAGTCCAAGATTCAACAGGAGAACCAGCATCTGCAGTGATAACAACCTTGCCTTTTCCATCTCTTCCTGAGAAGGTAACTGTAACATACTGGAACGGATCAGACTGGCCCACATTTGAAGTATCTGAACTTGCAACATCTCCCGTACTATTTGCAGTGCTATCTGTGGTACTGTCAGCAACTCCGCCTGAAGTAAGTCCACTTACTTCGAAAGTTTTATCATCATAATCAACATTTACTTTGATATTTTTTTCAATACCATTTTCATCAACATTCCATTTATAAGTGACCTTATCGCCATTACTAAGCCCATCAGACTTATCAAATGAACCATTTACATATACATAAAGCAGATATTCTGCAGCATCATAGTATTCATCTGAATCCTTCGGACCATCGCCCTTGTATTTTATTTTGTCTGCATAATCGCCATAGAAATCATCCTGATTAAAAGTAAGCACTGCAACGCCTGCTCCATCATTTCCAGAGAAGCTTACGTCTATATAATCATTTAAATATACTGTCGGTTTCCATGCCGCTTTAAAATAAATCAGCACAGCAAGTGCCGCTATTATTACAAGTGAGCATATTGCTATTACAGCAATCATCGTTCCCCTGCTGTTCCCCTGAGCCGTGGCATTTTGTCCACCACCATACTGCTGTTTTCCCTGCCTGTTCGTCTGTTGACTGCCATACTGCTGGCTCTGCTGACCACCATACTGCTGGCTCTGTTGACTGCCATACTGCTGGCTCTGCTGACCACCATACTGCTGGCTCTGTTGACCGCCATACTGCTGGCTCTGCTGACCACCATATTGCTGACTCTGCTGACTGCCATACTGCTGGCTCTGCTGAGGATTTATCTGTCTATAAGCCTGATTATTTGACTGAGTCTGTGTCAATGGCTGACCACATATAGTACAGAACTGTGAGTCATCAGGAATTTTACCGCCACAACTTGTACAATACATATGATTCTCCTTTCAAGTTATTCTAAGTCATATAGATTCTTAGCTCAGAATGACACCTAGTTATATTTTATATTATCTTTTATACTATTTTTTATTCTATCTCTCATCTATATGGGTATACTCTCTGTGACTACCCACATACTTATAAGCAGGTCTGATAATCTTTCCATTGTTTGACAGCTCTTCAATTCTGTGAGCTGACCATCCTGCAATTCTTGCTATTGCAAACATTGGTGTGAAGAGCTCTACCGGAATTTTAAGAACTGAGTATACAAATCCGCTGTAGAAATCTACATTTGCACATACAGGCTTCATCACCGCCCTGTTCTTTGTTATAAGGTCCTTGGCAATTTTCTCCACTCTGTCATAAAGCTCAAATTCCTTGGTATAGCCCTCAGCCTCTGAAAGCTTACGCGCATACTCCTTAAGGATTTCAGCTCTTGGATCGGAGATGGTATAGATAGCATGGCCCATTCCATAGATAAGTCCTCTACCGTCAAATGCTTCTTTCTTAAGCACCTTGGTCAGATAAGACTTAATCTGAGCATCACTTTCCAGATCTTTAACATTTTCCTTCAGGTCTGCCATCATCTGCTGAACCTTAAGGTTTGCTCCACCATGACGAGGTCCCTTCAGTGAACCAAGAGAACCAGCAACTGTGGAATAGGTATCTGTTCCCGTTGTAGAGATAACATGCGTTGTAAATGATGAGTTATTACCACCACCATGCTCTGCATGAAGAACAAGACATACATCCAGTACCTGAGCCTCAAGGCTTGTAAAGGTTGGATCCGGTCTAAGAAGACGAAGTATATTCTCCGCTGTCGAAAGCTCTGCCTTTGGTCTATGAATTATTAGACTGGAGTCCATGAATTTATGCCTATAGCTCTGATAACCATATGCTGCAATAACTGGAAATCTCGCAATGAGACTAAGTGACTGCTCTAATACATGAGCTACACTGATATCATCCGGATTATCATCATAGGAATATAGTGTGAGCACACATCTTTCAAGAACATTCATGATGTTCCTGCTTGGAGCCTTCATGATAACATCTCTGTTAAAATTTTCCGGAAGTGGTCTCAGCTCACCGAGAATTTTCATAAAATCTTCAAGCTCCTGCTTAGTTGGAAGTTCACCGAAAAGAAGTAAGAAGATTGTCTCTTCAAAGCCATGGCTTGACTCACCAAACCCCTTGACCATTTCTCTTACATCATATCCCTGAAAATATAGTTCACCTGGAATAGGTATTCTCTCACCATTTTCTTCTTTGAAACCAGATACATCTGAAATCTCAGTAAGACCAGTTAAGACACCCTTTCCATTTGAATCTCTTAGTCCTCTCTTTACATCAAACTTCTTGTAAAGCTCAGGTTCAATATTTCCACCGCTTTCACAGAGAGTTGTTATGTGCTTTTGTATATCGCTATAGTTTTCAAATAGGTTATCAAAATTGCTCATCTTTTTGTCTCCTGAAAATATCTATATCTCAATAATATATCTCTCGAACGCATTTATGACCTTGGTGTTTCCATACATATCTTCACGCCGGAAATCTCTTCCATAGTTCATGTGAACATGGCCATGAATAAAGAGCTTAGGCTCATATTTCTGAATTATGGTATTAAAACATTCAAAGCCCATATGTGGCATATCCTGTCCATCATGAAATCCTCTGGCAGGAGAATGTGTAAGCAGGATATCTATCCCCTTCTTTCTCCAGATCTTAGGAAGCATTTTGTAATATCTTCTTTTCATCTGCTTATCAGTATATTGATGCCTGCCATAGTTATAGCACATGCTTCCTCCCAAGCCCATAATTCTTAGTCCCTGATATTCGTATACATCATCGTCTACACATATACAGCCGTTCGGTGGTGTAGACTCATAGCACCCATCATGGTTGCCATGGACATAGAGAATAGGAACCTTTGCAAAGGTTGCAAGAAACTCAAGGTACTGTGGAGCCAGATCTCCAGCAGATAGAATTAGGTCTATGCCGTCTAATTTAGTTTTCTCAAAAAAATCCCACAAATATTTTGACTCAACATCAGCCAGAGCAAGAATCTTCATCTTCTCCGAAACCCCTCAGTTAATTTATTAATTAATTGTACTATCTGTATCCTTCTGAACACCCTTTATCTCAACGATAGCCTTTGCGTCATCAGACAGGTCTTCAATCTCTGGAATCTCACCAACCACATTTTCCACCAGATAGTTCATGGTGATAATATCCTCAACCTCCAGGTCAGAGCCTTCCTCACTGATGATCATTCCAGCCTGATCCTTTATCTCACCACTAAATGGAGAAAAACGGTCCTCTATGATAAGTTCCTTTATGGTATTTATCAGTCTTCTTGTATCTGATGGAATCTTGTCAGACATGATTATATCTACGACTCCTGCAGACATCCCCCACCAGTAATTAATTGGTTTACTTTCACTATCAGCATCTGCACTGTTCCAGCCACCCTGCATGATGATATTGATAATCTTCTCATACATGGCACCCCAGTTATAAACAGTCATGGTCATACTCTCAGGTCCATTTGCCGTGAGCCTGTACATACCATACTTCCTCGATGCCTTTCTAGGTGTGATCATATCCTGATCCGATACTATGTCTATTCCCTCTTCGTAGATAGATTCGTAATGATCTGACCTTTTCTCAAGTCCCTTTACTGAAGTCCAGTGAACGAAAACCTTCACCCTAGGATTCACCATCTTTGCACCTAAGGCAAATGCATTTATATTCGCTGTTATTCCATAGATTGGGAAGGTTGCAAAGTAAGCAATCTTGTCAGTTTCAGTAAGCGCCCCTGCAATCATTCCTGCCAGGAATTTTGCTTCATAAAGTCTGGCATCATAGGTTCTGATATACCTGTGCAGAGTATTGATTGAGCAGTTCAGAATCTTCACATCAGGATACTTAATAGCACACTTAAGACTGGCACTTATAGCCTGAGCATTAGTAGTAAATATGACCTCAACGCCGTGATTTTCTACCAGATCCTCGATGGCACTGATCACTTCCTCTTCAGTACTTACATTTGTTATCTTGAGAGTTACCAGCTTCTCGCCAAATACCTCTTTGACATAATTTCTTCCCAGCTCATGTGCATAGATCCAGTCTGAATCTGCCGAATCAGTGTCATATAGAAATGCTACTTTAAGAGGTTTATTTGCACTGTACCCTGGTGAAAGAATGGATGGCAGAACCTTTCTCCGCTCCTCTGGAGGATCTAGAGAAACCTCAACCTCAAACTTTTCATTCATCATCAGGAATTCCTGCCACATAGAAGTAATGCCCGATTCAAATTCCTCGATACTCATCTCACATACAGTATCAAATCCTTTAAGCTCAATAAAGGTGAGAAATGCATCACCGGTAGTTATCTTGGTAAGCTTATCTCCACCCTTCTGTTTGAAGCCCTTCTCAAATCTCTTATATGCAGCCTTTAGTTCTAGAATAGTATCATCAGACCAGATTTTTCCGACCTCGGTCCTGATAAGTGTCCCTGAACCATCAGCAGAATCTGATGCAGAACCAACCGAAGAACTCTGTGGAATGTCCTCCGATTCTCCACCATGTTTTTCTGATGCATTTACCTGATCCATAAGCCTCTTAAAGCTTCCTAGCTGAGTGAACCAGATGAAATTGATTCCTGTTTTCTTATTGAAGTCCATGAACTCATAGTAAATCTGAACCTCTTCATCATCTGTTAGTCTAGGAACCTTTCTGGTCACAAAAGCAGGAATAGAGTCAGCATCAAAAAACTTGAGGACACTGACTCTCTTATTACCTTCTACTACATAGTAGTAATTCATATATTCATATACCTTTATGGCATCCCTGATTCCCTCAGTCATATGCGCATCACTGAGCATGGACCATTTCGATGCAAACTCAGTATTGCGCTCCATGATTGGCATAAAATTTGAAGCAAAAGACTGGGTTCTGGCAGCGGTACTCGTTCCCACTATTCTCGAAAGCGGGATGTCCACTATCCCAAGACTTACCTCACTGGCGATATCATCTTTTTTAATGATATCATCCAGAACAGGTAAAAATGGGTATTTTCCCTCAGACATACTGGTCTTGTATGCTTTGGTACCTAGTTTTCTTGCTTTTTCATATAAATCATATGACATAATTTATCCTTCACTATTTAAAAAATTTATAGCTTGCTGATTCCAGATCTTACTGCTTCGTCTGCAACTGCCTTAGCTACAGCCTTAGCTACCTTCTCATTGAATGCATCTGGAATGATATATTCTTCATTTAACTCTTCATCAGTTACGATAGAAGCGATTGCTCTTGCAGCAGCCTCCTTCATTGGCTCTGTAATAGCTCTTGCTCTTGCATCCAGAGCACCTCTGAAGATACCAGGGAATACAAGTACATTGTTGATCTGGTTAGGGAAATCTGAACGACCTGTTGCTACTATTCTCGCTCCGCCTTCCTTAGCCTCATCTGGCATAATTTCTGGTGTTGGGTTAGCCATAGCAAATACGATTGGATCACTTGCCATACTTCTAACCATATCAGCTGTAACAAGTCCAGGAGCTGAAACTCCAATAAAGATATCCTTGCCCTTTATAACATCTGCAAGACTTCCAGATTCCTTATCCTTATTTGTAACCTTTGCAATTTCCTGCTTAGCTGGATTAAGTCTTGGGTCACCTTCAACAAGAGCGCCCTTACTATCTACAAGTACAACATTTCCGATTCCAAAGCTCTGAATAAGCTTGCAGATTGAGATACCAGCTGAGCCAGCTCCACTGATTACTGCGCTGCAGTCTTCCCATTTCTTTCCGATGAGCTTAAGTGCATTTGTAAGTCCGGCAGCAACTACGATTGCTGTTCCGTGCTGATCATCGTGAAATACTGGGATGTCAAGCTCTTCCTTAAGTCTTGCCTCAATCTCAAAGCATCTTGGTGCTGAAATATCCTCCAGGTTGATACCACCAAATGAAGGCGCAAGTCTCTTGACTGTCTCAATTATCTCTTCTGTATCCTTTGTATCAAGACAGATTGGGAAAGCATCAACATTTCCAAACTTCTTGAAGAGAACTGACTTTCCTTCCATAACAGGAATAGCTGCAAGTGGTCCGATATCTCCAAGTCCAAGAACAGCTGTACCATCTGAAACAACAGCAACTGTATTCTGCTTAAGTGTATACTTGTAAGCATCAGCAGGATTCTCTGCTATCTTTCTACATGGCTCTGCAACTCCCGGGGTATAAGCAGTTGACAGATCATCCTTTGTTTCCAGGTCGACCTTAAGGGCAACCTCCAGTTTTCCTTTTGCTTCCTCATGCATTTTTAAACTTGCTGCATTGTAATCCATTTTCTTTTCCTCCAATTAATTATTTCAAAAATCAAATATTGACATCTGGTCTCCAGTTGTCTTGTTTTCATACTTTCTCTTCCAGTCGGTAAGTTTTTTCTTGCCACAGAGTACCTTGCTGTTCTCGCACATTTCGGTAATGGTCTTCAGGTTCTCCTTGTAGTACCTTGGAAGCAGTTCTCCAGATTCCTCATACTCACTGATAAAGTTCTCATAAGCCTCAGGAAATCTATTCTTAAACTCTGTGTAGAAGAAATCCCTGACGGACTTTTTTATCGCCAGTCGGTACTCCATAAAATCAATTCCAAGTATATCACACTCAGTAAGCCTCTGCACTATATCCAGCGTCTCCTGGTCATTTACAAATGGAATTATAGGATATATTTTTGCGATTATATCTATCCCATTTTCACGGAACACATCTATCAGTCTGAACCTCTCGCTGGCAGATATTACTTCTTCACCTTCAAGTTTCTTGATCACCTCATCATCAAAGCTTGGAAATGAAAGCTCTACAGCACATTTAGTTTTTCGGGCTATTCCCTTTAAGACATCCAGATCCCGCTCTATCAGCGACTGCCTTGTGGATATTACCACACCATAATCATTATTTTCAATAACCTGAAGACATTTTCTTGTAAGAAGATATTCCTCTTCATACTTATTATATGGATCTCCCAGATTACCAATAATAATTATACCTTTGCTCCTTCTGGTCTTCAGCACCTGATTCAGCTGATCAGGAGCGTCAGTCTTAATACCGATGTCCATAGGATCTGCACCAGCCACTTCGGTGAGACAGATGCTGTTCTCAGTCCTTCCACGGTAGATGTTAAGACCATTTTGCGGTGTGAGTATGTTTTTACTGTCTACTGTATACATGTTCTATTTGTTATCCTTAGAATTTATCAAAAGTTATCAAAATTAATCTTGTTAAATATAAACTATATGAAATCGAATGTCTGCTGCTCGTAATTCAGAGCCTTGTACTCCAGTTCCTCGCCCTTGGTCTTGCTGGTGTAGTTTACAACAACTGTTGTCGTTCTGTTTCCAGTCATCTGCTGACCAAGTACATAATTGATGTCGAACTTGCCCGTAATCTCTGGTGTAGCTCCACGAGCAGGAACTATAAGCTGACAGTTATTCTCAGCCAGAAGACTGAAGATCGGCTCCCAGATATAGATATCCTTTGCAGCACCAAATGGGTTATCTATAAACAAAGTCTTCGCCCTGCT
>CACZRU010000081.1 GCA_902783605.1 uncultured Lachnospiraceae bacterium | reverse complement strand
TTTCAATTCGTAGATATGAAGGAAAAGGGACTCAGCAAGGGCGAGTTCAATTCAGTTAAGCAGGCAGTGGGCGGTATAGACAACATGTTGGATGAAAATGCAAAGGATCAAGATACACTTGCTCTTGTAAAGCATATAGTTGCAGAAGATAAAGAGGAGAAAATCCTGGAGAACCAGCAGATACTTATCCTTCCAATCGTTCGAAATGGAAAGAAAGCAACTGTAGGCTATAAGCCAGAAGTTTGGAAAGAATGGGATTAGAGAAAAGTATTAAAGTAGAGGAGCTTCAACCTTAGTGTTGAGGCTCTTTTTTATATCTTTTTTGTATCTTTAGGTTATCTTTAGGTTGACTTTAGGGAGACTTTTACTTGCAGCTTTATTATATGAACTGTAAGGAGGACATAACAAATGAACGAAATGCTTAAATTAGAAAATGTAACAAAGAAATATAAGAAGAAGACAGTGGTTGATAACCTTTCACTCATTATCAACAAAGGCGAGGTATTTGCTTTACTTGGTGCTAACGGAGCTGGAAAGACAACAACAATAAAGATGATCCTGGGACTTGCTAAGGTAACAGGTGGAAAGATATCTATTGAAGAAGGAAAGAAGATAGGTTATTCACCTGAGACTCCATACTTCCCACCATATCTTACAGCAATGGAAGTTATGAGCTACTATGCAGGAATCGAAGGAGATAAGTCAAAGAAAGATAAGGATTATCTTAAAGGACTTCTTGAGATAACCGGTCTTGAAGATACAAAGACAAAGGTTAAGGATTATTCAAAGGGAATGGTACAGAGACTTGCACTTGCACAGGCACTTATCTCTGATCCAGATATCTTGATTCTTGACGAACCTACAGCAGGACTTGATGCACTTGGAAGAAAGCACAATCTTGAACTTCTGAAGAAGCTTAAGGAAAAGGGAAAGACAATCATCATTAACTCCCATATTCTTCACGATATTGAAGCAATCTGCGACAGAGGCGTGATCATGAAGAAGGGAAATGTAATTGATACCTGGATAAATGGAGTTAGCCACGAAAGTCTTGAAGATAAGTTCATCAGACTGGTTGGAGAAGCTGAATAAACGAAGGAAATAGTTAATCATAAGAATATAGATAATTAGTCAACAACAAATATAAACATAAAAACTTACAGTAATTAAAACGATAAAACATACAAAACAGGAGAAAAAGTCATGGAAATCACATTAAATGTAATTAGAGAAAAAATTCGCAAGAAGATGTTATACATCACAACAATTATAGGAATATTAGTAGTAACACTTTTTTCAACAGATATGGGAAGCCTTACAATCGGCGGAAAGAACATCAAAGATTATTATGTACTGATACCAATACTCATCAATGTAGTTAACTTCCTTGCAGGAGCTATCGCACTTGCAATGTCAATCACAACAGTTCCAAATGAATATGAAAGACGCACCAGTCATCTGATCTGGTCAAGAGGCGTAGGACAGAGCAAGTATCACATGAGTCTTGCAGCTGGAAATGTAATCGTATCATGGATTTCAGGATTCATCCTTTATTTAACACTCGGTATCTTTGCAATAGTAAATGGTTATACAAATATTCTTGGAATGATTTTTATCTCAACAATTTTCATGATGATCTATGTAGCAATCATCTGCATGCTTACAACAGCACTTTCAATTAAACTTCCTGCAGTAGTTACAGGAGTAGTTATGATCGCAGTATTTGTTGGTGGTGCATTTAGAAGTATTCTTACACTTGTTTCAGCAGCACTTACAGGATTTGGCGGAACAGTAGTAAAGAAAATGATCGGTATCATCCCAGATCTTGCTGGACTTAGCAAGCAGGCCGGAAATATGATTCAGGGAAAGCCAGTAAATGTACATGTAGTAGTTATGGGACTTCTTATCATCTGGATCGCAGGACTTGGAATTCTTTTCTTCAAGAGAAGTGAAGCATAATAGAACATGCAAAATGAAATTTAGAAGCGAATCATCTTTAAGTTATCTTTAGGTTGATTTTAAGTAGTCTTATACATGACGGATTAATATATAAATGAAAGGTGATGAGCACCTAATAAATCATTTGAATATACCAGGAGGATACATATAAAACAAACCTCCTGGGAAAAAAGAAAGGAACAAAATTATGAAAAAGATAGGATTTGTAGTATATGGATTAGTAGGAGCAGGACTTGTTTTCTCAGGATTTGCAACAACTGAGAGGGGCCTTAAGGAGAATAACAGGACAGAGCTGGAAAGAGTTGTTTCTGATTATGATGAGTTAGGTGATCTGGGATTTAAGGGTTACAGCCCAATGGATTATAAAGTCGCATTTTCAAATGGTGAGAAGGATGTAGTTGTTGACTATAGTGATGGTGATTATAAGGTATCTGAGAGAGAGGCTGTATATGGAGGCCTGGTAGCAAGCATTTACAATAATGGTTCTGAGTATGAGGTGGTTGTGCCTGAGTATGATACTTGGATCACACTTCAGAGTGCAAGTGGTGAGCAGCTTTCAGCAACTATCTGGCATGAAAGCTTCCATGCATATCAAAATGATTATTGCAAGCTTGAGGAAAATATGGATAGCAAGGTACTTAGTGAGACTGAACTGGCAGACCTGATCGATAATGATGCAGAGAAGAAGAAACTCTATCAGAAGGAACTTGATATTCTTGGAGAGTTAGTAAATGAAGACAGTTCTTGTGATGCAAATGAAATTGCTATAGAATATTTAAGTGCGTCACAGGAAAGAGATGAGATTCTTTCTGATGATGAGAATAGAGCTGAAGCTTTATATGAGATGATGGAAGGCTCAGCATACTATGTTGAATCAAAGGTAGTTAGCTACGAAAATGGTGAAGCAGTTTATAAAAAGAATTATCTTGAGTCAGCTTCAGAATATGCAAATGGAAATTCAAAGTATTATCGTCATGGAATGCTTGAGTGCATGCTTCTGGATGAACTGGATCCTGAGTGGAA
>CACZRU010000080.1 GCA_902783605.1 uncultured Lachnospiraceae bacterium | reverse complement strand
TTCTTTTAAATTCTTTTAACATAACTCCGCAAACATCTTTGTTCAGTCCACACTTATCACTTCATCGTCCACAATCCTCCTGCCCAATATATCATGGGCTCTATAACATAGACAATCTCAAGGTTGTTTCTAATCAAACATGAGCAGCCTCTTATGCTTCCTCTTATTCCCTCGACTGCGACTTGAACTCTTTTCACTGTATATATCTGCGTTCATACTCAGCTATTGGTATTGGCCTACTGTAATAATATCCCTGTATCAAATCACAACCCAATTTTCTTAACTTATCCACCTGACTTTTTTTCTCAGCCCCCTCAGCGAGACAAACAAACTCTAATTCCTTGGCCAGAGATACGATATGTTTTATTACCGCAATATCCTCTTTCCTGTCCGAATCACTTCCTACTTTATCTACAAAGCTTTTATCGAGTTTTAGAGTATCCAGTGGCATTTCAGTGAGTAAGGAAAATGAAGAATAACCGGTTCCGAAATCATCCATGGAAATACGGAATCCATTTGCTCGCAGTTCATTAAGTATATATATCATGTGTTCAGTATCATCATAGGTCGCACTTTCGGTCAATTCAAAATCGATTAAATTATGATCGATTCCATATGAATCAACAATCCCCATAAGATGCTCAATAATATCCTCATCATAAAGACGATTTCTCGACAAGTTTACTGATATAGGATAAAGTGGTTTTCCTTCCCTTTTCCATCTTGAAAAAGCTTCGCAAACCTTTGATAATACTATATCGTCAATCTTCCCGATGGTTCCGTCTTTCTCGAAAAAAGGAATAAATTTATAAGGGGGCAATAATTCTTTTTTCTTGTAATTCCAACGAATCAATGCCTCAGCCCCTTCTATCTGCTCCTTATTGATATCGAACTTAGGCTGAAGATATACTAAAAATTCATCATTCTTAATAGCCGTGTCAGAATAAGCTTTAATGAAGTTGCCCCATAGAATATCATCATGCATTTTCTCAGTGTAAAAGATGATATCCGTTCTGTTATAATTTTCACCTAGTGCCTGAGCCATCTTCCCCGCGTCAGCAACACGGTTTCCTGAAACAATTGCGAACTTCATCGGAACAACACCACAACGATAATATATTTTGTATTGCGGGTCTTCTTCTAGAGTTGACAAATTATCAAAGAACTCTGTTAATCGTCTCTTAGTTTCCTCTTCATTCATATCTTTTATCATCATGGCAAAATTATCATTATGACATCTTGCAGATGCATAAACCATATCTGATTCATTCATTGCTCTAACTATGTTGCAAAGAACTTTGTTAGCCGCGATATGTCCGTAAACCTCATTAATAACTCTGAATTCTTTAACATCAAAATGAACAAAAGCGAAGTCCTGTATGCCGTAATCCATTGGCATCTCAAGAAAAGCAACCAGGTGGTTCCAGTTATAATGGTTAGTAATTGGATCGAAAAAAGCTTTTTTGAATAACATCTCTTTATCCATTGTATTTTTATCATCATCAATAACCTTTTTTGCATTATCATGCTGGAGTTCGCATTCGTAGAGAATTCTGGTCTTTTTCTTACCTGGAAAAACACCAATAGAATGCGGGTATTTCTTTAAAGATAAATCGCTGTATATTCTGTGAGCATCATCGTCCTTTTCTATTTCCTCAAAAAGATTTTTTATATATGATAGTGACACTTGAACATCACTTTCTATTTCAATCGAATAATAGAAAGCTCCTTTTAGTTCTATAAAGCTTAGATTATCGGGATATTCAATGCGCGGATCATTTGCCCTAAACTCAATCCCTATTACCTCTTTGTCGAGAGAATCTATATAGAACAGCCCCGGATAATCGTAAGTTCCAAAGTCATTGGAATGACTGACCACATCAGAGTCCAGCTCACCCTTATAAAAAGCCTGAATATCTTCGTCAGAAGCTTCCACATAGTATAATAATCTGTCGGGTTTATATAACTGATTTAATTTATTCTTCAACATAATCTACCACCCCAAACTTACAAAAAAGCAACAACAAATACCACCAATATTTTATCATACTTAAAACTCTTTTATAAAGATGAAGAAACAAAAAAACGTTAAACAAAGGCATAAAAAAATCGGTGCGACAGGATTCGAACCTGCGACTTCGTCGTCCCGAACGACGCGCTCTACCAAACTGAGCCACGCACCGATATATTATATTTAGTTATTTTTTGCTCAGTTTGCTGAGCGTGGCGCTCATTCCGCCCTTAGGCTTCGCTCCCACCCTTCTTTTCCATTCTTTCAATTACCACACTTGCCATGTATGCCAAGATGGCAATTATCAATACGAGTATCTGATAACCGGATACTTCTTTTCCTATGTGTGAAAATCTCAGGTATTCTAGTCCAATCTTGAATATACATGAAAGTATTATCACGACTCTTGCGGACAGAATTCTTTTATTCTTATTTTTAAGATATATTACGAGGCCTATGAGAAATATAGCTACAAATGTAATCACTTCCACAAGCTGTATTGGGAAATACCCCTCTGCACCTTTTGAAGCATATACAACTTTTCCCAGACCTTCATATGGTATTCCATAGCAGCAACCTGCTATATGGCAGGCAGTTTTAGACAGTCCATACATGAGTGGTGCCACTAACACCCATGGAACCAGGGATGACACCTTATCTTCTCCCATAATGAATGCGGAGATTATGGCTCCTGCCATAAGTCCCAGAGCTCCACCCGCTCCCGCGAATCCAACTCTCCTGATATCTCCAGATATCACTATAGATACCATAAATGAAAATGTCAGAATACAAACAAATGTAAGAAGCATTGTATAAATAACTGCATTCTTTTGTATGCCACTTTTTCTCATCAGCATACATGCAACTACCATCCCAACCCCAATGCTAAGAAGGACGATGGGCGCATAAAAAGAATATTTCATTTCAGGGATAAAAAACTGCATATCTATATCCACTCTGCTTTACCCCGGACACTGTCTCATATAATTTATACAAGTTGCAATAAGTATAATAACTCCAACAACTGCAAGTATCAAAAGTCCAATATATAACCACATAAGTACCTTTGCAAATACACTATGCTTATACTTAACTCTCGCAATTATCATGAGCACCCAGGACGCAATATATGATGCTCCATAAAGAAGAGACAAAACACTGGTTGAAAAGCTTTCAAGCGGTTCTTCGGTGCTGTTAATATCTCCTGAGCCAAAAATATTGCTGATAATCCCCATAATAAATAATAATACAAAAGGAACTACAAAATGACATAACAGAGAAATAATACAAAGAATACTCGCCTTATGCTTTTCTTCCTGAGCCATCTGCCACTCAATAAACTCAACAGGAACCTGCTTCTGAGGGGGAACAATTTGCTGATATTCATTCATATATCCATTTTGAGTATAATTATTCTGCTGATTATACTGCTGAT
>CACZRU010000079.1 GCA_902783605.1 uncultured Lachnospiraceae bacterium | reverse complement strand
AGAAGTGAATTCCTTGCCAGACTTAGGTTGCTTATAGAAGCCTTTACCCTTTTCACTCTTCCACTCTGATGAAGCCGCATCCATTGCGATCATAAAGTCTTTACCTGGTTCAAAACCAGCAGCCTTAATAGCCTCGAGAATTTTCTCTATAGCTTCCTCGTCACTCTTTAACTGGTTAGGCGCAAATCCACCTTCATCACCAACGGCTGTAACATCTCCCATTTCTTTGATAAGACTTTTAAGCTTATGGAATACCTCAGCACACCATCTAAGAGCTTCCTTAAATGAAGGCGCACCTACTGGCATGATCATGAACTCCTGTGTATCTACAGCACTATCTGCATGCGCTCCACCATTAAGAATATTCATCATTGGAACAGGAAGTTTATTACCCTGAACACCACCGAGGAATCTGTAAAGTGGTATATCCAGTGCAATTGATGCCGCGCGAGCAGCCGCAATAGATACAGCAAGAATAGCATTTGCACCTAGATTGGATTTATCTTTTGTTCCATCTGCCTTGATCATGGCTGCATCAACTGCATATGTGTCTGATGCATCAAGACCAACCAAAACATCATTAATTGTAGTATTAATATTCTCAACCGCTTTCTGAACTCCCTTTCCCAGGTAGCGAGCATTATCTCCGTCACGAAGTTCCAGCGCTTCAAATTCACCTGTGGATGCACCACTTGGAGCAGTTCCTCTTCCAACTGTACCATCAATAAGATACACCTCAGCTTCAACTGTAGGATTTCCTCTGGAATCCAAAATCTCTCTTCCAACTACCTTTTCAATCTCAAGAAACATTTTTAATCTCCTTTGTATAAATGATAATTCCCTTAATCTTTTAGTATATTATTAGGATGAGTAAATGTGTGTTCAGCGTCAATCCATATCACTAAATCTAAGAAGAATCATATGATTTACTCATCCTATATATCACAAAAAAACTTTATGCCAGAGCTCTTCCAAGATCTGCACAGTTTTCAAGTGCCTCATCATCAGGAGCATTGTTAGCCATAACACCATCTGATACAAGATTTGCTCCTGCTGCAGTTGCTCTGTCCTGCCAATCTCTCATCCACTGGCCATCTCCCCAGCCGTATGATCCGAAAAGACCTATCTTCTTTCCGCTAAGAGATCCTTCAAGCTCTGTAAACATCGGCTCAAACTCGGTTTCTTCAAGAACCTCTGCTCCCATAGCCGGACAACCAAATGCTACTGCATCATAATCTCCAAGTTTTGAAGATGAGAACTCACCTGGTCCAAGGTAATCAACCTCTGCACCCTTTGAAGCTGCAGCTTCTCCGACAGCCTTAGCCATAGCTCCGGTATTACCCGTTGCACTCCAAAATACTACTGCTACTTTACTCATTATTTATCCTTTCCAGAGCATCACTGCCCTTATTATTTATTTATGAACAGTCTTCAGGACTGTTTCACTACAAATCCATTAACCTTTCTACACAGCAACTGCAAGCTTCTCTAAGCTGACTCCCTCCATGTATCTTTTCATATACTCCGCCGTGCAGTTTTTATATCTGTCAAATGTGTCTCTGGCCTTCTTTTCGTCTCCATAGACCTTCCAGCATCCCACACATTTGCTACATTCACCTTTATTATCTATAAAGCCTCTTACATCTTCCGGAGGATAACCAAGAAAACAACCAATCTCATGAGGAAATCCACAACTATCTGTAAAAGAACTCAGTTTACCTATCAGGCAATTGATACATGCATTTACATTTCCAGTTTCATACCCTAATTCAGCAAGTATATTAGAGGTATCCTTATCACAGAGATCTTTCTCCAGGAAGGATGATCGGTATACATAGATAAGAACCCTGTGATTCGAATACCTGGCTGGAAGTGCTTTAATCCCCCTTTTAACAAGTAACTTGTTAACCCTTCTAATATCCTTCACTATTTCCGATTTTTCATGATAGGTACAGGTAAAAAGATTAGCTGTCTTTATGCCTGCTAATGTTGGAGCGCAAAACTCTACAATATTTTCTTCAATCATGTCGCATCGCACCACCTAGTAATCTTGTAAGCCGTTCAATGCGCCTCTTAATAGTCATACGCATAGACTCACCCCCATTATTCACAAAACGCCCGTTAGTTAGTCTTATCTAACCAAAAGGGTTATTAAAATGTGACAAACACACTGTGGTTATGTATTTGTCACATTTTAGTTGTTAGAGTAAACTTACCGTAATTAGTTATATCATACCGAAATGATTTAATCAAGTATTTTTTTTACTCTTTTTTATTCACGATTTTTTAAGACTTCAGCAGGAATTATTCTTTTAATCTTTCCAGTTAATACTCCACTGATCATAAGATATACCACTATAACACCTGCAAGAACTCCACCGTAGAGAAACCATTTGAATCCTAAGTCCATTCCCATAGCTGTATTTGCAATAAAGTATGGATAGATTGAATTAGCAATCTTTTTTACAAATGGAATTCCAACACATGCTCCAAGAATAACAGCTATGAAGTTTCCATCCAGATATACTCTTCTTATCTCACGGAGTCTGTAACCAAATATCTTAACAAGCGATATTCCATACGCTGCACGGTCTATCATAACATTTAGCATCAGATACATGACTGCTATGAAAATTAGGATTGAAACCACCATAAGTATCACGATAAGAGACATCATCTGATCCACGAAGATACCGGCTGCATTTTCAATATCTGCCCTTGTAGTTACTGAATAAATTCTTCCCTCCTCTATACCAAGGTCTTTATCAGCCAGCAGCATATTGTAATAGTCTTCTTCCTCTCCAAAGAGTTCACGCATCTCATCGATATCCATATATGCAGTAAGCCCTATAGAGTATTCAACTATATCTGATACAGTAAATGCGTACTGCCTGTCAGCTGAAGAATCCTCCATGATAATCTTGTCACCAATCTTAAGATCATACTTCTGAGCAGTGGATCTTGCTATCACCAGATCCTTCTGATTTCCACTGGTCTTATATGGATAATACTTATTATCATCATCAATTCCAATAATATTTACATCCAGCGAATAATCCAGATAATTCACCGAAAGGTTCTTTATATAACAAGCCTCCGCATCCTTTGGAGCCTCCTTCATAGGATACTTCAGGATATACATATTCTCGTAATTGATATCTCTAAGATTCTGCTGCTTAACATTATTACAAAGTACATAACAGTTAAGACCGATCATGAATATAAGTAGTGCAACCACCATACCGATCACAACTGTGATCACGCTTCTCTTCTCTCTTGAAAGCTGACGCATAGTAAACTGATTTAGGAAGCATCCCTTTCCTGCGCGTCCTTCCTCTTTCATCTTCAGTCCTTCCTGTTCATTTTTAATAAGTGAAAGAGGAGTCTTGGAAAGCTTTTTCTCTATCACCAGAAAATTTACGATGATAGAAATAACCGGTGGCATAACTATACAGTAGATGATGATATATAGCGGATATACTCTATCCATCTGAGGAACGCTGTAATAGAGGTAGCTATCCTGCATTTGGAAATCAACTCCCACCGAACTAAATCCAACCACCATTCCTATAAGTCCTGCCACAAATGTCACAACTGTCGGCAGTGTAATATAGTGCGCCATAAGCGTACTCTTGCGAACACCCATGGCATAGAGTGTTCCGATGACACTGCTCTCCTCGTTTATCTGATGGATAATGAATACTGATATAACATAAGCGAAAAGCATTACCAATATGGCGCCTGCCACAAGAGCAACCAGCCTTTTAAGAATAACATCACTGGCAGCATCACTGGCGATTCTTGGATTATCCTTATTCTCGTAGAACCCTTCCAGATTTGCGATATCATAAGTCATATTCTCATCGATAAAGTCTCTCATCTCTTCATCAAATTCATGGACTCCATCATTATATTCATTTACTCCATCCAGGAGTTCCTTACTACCTTCTTCATATTCATCTGTAGCTGCAACAAGGGGAGCATATGGAGTTCCTTCCAGAAGAGCAAAATTCTTATTACCTTCTTTAATTCCATCATGCAATTCTTCTGCCCCGTCTTTTACCTCATCGGCTCCTTCAGTCAGTTCATCCAGCGCATCCTCCAGGTCATATCTATCCTCATAATGTCTGTCCACATATTCGATAAGATATTCATTTCCAGACTTCTTGTAATCCAGGGAAATGTCATCTAAGGTATCCTTCAGATCATCACTTGAGGCATCCTTATTCAGCTTGTATGCATATGTATATATTTCACTGCTGGATTTTCCACCCTTAAGAATCTCATCATATGCATCATCACTTACAATTCCTATTCCAAAATGTTCCGGATCAGCTGTCATATCTGAGAAGTTCTTAAGTGGAAGATTATAGTCCGGAATACATCCAAGACCCGTTATCTTATAACCCTCACCGGCCAGCATTATTGTGTCTCCAACCTTGAGATTATTCCTATTGGCATAAAGATTCATAAGCACAATCTCATTTTTATTCTGTGGAATT
>CACZRU010000078.1 GCA_902783605.1 uncultured Lachnospiraceae bacterium | reverse complement strand
TTTCTTGCTTTATCAGGCTTAACATTCTCAATATCCTCAAGTGCTGCTTCAATTGTATGATATTTTTGAATAATATTTGCAGCTGTCTTTGGACCAATACCTTGTACACCAGGAATATTATCAGATGTATCTCCCATCAGCCCCTTCATTTCTATAAACTCAGTTGGTGTAACTCCATATTCATCAACTACATCCTTAGCGTAGTAATTCTCAACCGTTGTCTGTCCAGCTTTAGTCTTAGGTATACGAACCAATATCTTGTCAGTAGCCAGCTGAAGAAGATCCCTGTCACCAGAAAGAATAGAAACATCCATACCACAAGCTTCACCTAATCTAGAATAAGTTCCTATAATATCATCAGCTTCAAATCCACCCATTTCTACACATTTGATATTCATAGTTGCTAGGATTTCTTTAATTACAGGCATTTGTTCCCTAAGTTCTGGATCCATACCATGTCTTGTCCCTTTATATTCCGCATAAACCTCATGTCTGAAGGTTGGCTGATGGACATCAAAGGCAACAATAATATTACTTGGTTTTTCTTCACCATATACTTTAAAGAATATGTTAAGAAAACCAAGTAACGCATTCGTATGTAAACCATCTGAGGAAGTAAGTGTTTTAGGGAGCGCATAATATCCGCGATTCATTATACTATTTCCATCAATTAGCAGTAGTTTCTGATGTTGTTTCTGTTGTATCGACATAAATTATCTCTTCTCCTATTTGCATTAATCTATCATAATCATTTACAAGTCTTTTATATCCCAGAATTCTATCATAATCAGACAAAGTATTTTCTTCAATTATTCTATTACTTTCAGCAATATTATCCTTATCATCCAATAGAATAACACCATCAAATGAATCCTTAAAATATTGGTCTCCCTGTTCAACTGACTTTATAAACTGTTCAAAATTATATATTTTTTTCAAGAATCCTGCGTAGAAAAAAAGTCCAACAAGGAGAACGCCTGACAAAATGATTGAAAAAGCGGAAACTTTGAAACTTTTTCTGTTTCTTACACCATGAGAAAGAGCTTTTAGATCTCTATCAAGATCTTTATTAAAATCCGTAGAAAGCACTTCCTTGTTGTCCAGCTGTCTCATTCCCACAAGAAGTGTATAATATATTTCAAGCTCTTCATGGCATTTTTTGCACGATTTCATATGAAGAACAAAGTCCTCCTGTTTGTCATGGGGAACCTTATGCTCTATAAATGGCATAATATAAGATTGTGCTTCCAAATGCGTCATATCTGCCTCGTAAATAACAAATTAATTTTAAACAAAAATCTTTTCAACCAATCTACATTAGTATAACGCAAAAAAAGAAGTCGGGCAAGTAAACCCGACTTCTAAATAATTATTATTATGATAATATCAAAAGCTATTTTTTAAAGCCTTATAAAAGCTTTTAATTATACTAATACGCTTAACAAACACTAGTCCTACAGGTTAAGCAGACTGTTTGCAATACTTCCAGCCATTCCCTGTGAAGATGTACCCTGTGCCTCAGGTCCATTTACTGGGTTCATTGTAGGAGCCTGGCTGATTGTAGGAGCCATAAGAACCTTACCTGTACCACGATAAACATTTACAAATCCTTCGCCTGTAGCTGCAGAACCGATAGCATTACCAGTAAGTGTCTCAACTGTAAACTGAAGAGAACTTGACCAAGCAATAGCCATATTTCCATCTATCTTAAGAACATCATCCTGAAGATTGAACTCGAAAAGCTCTTCTCTTGGAACTGGACTTTCAAGTACTGCATATCCCTGTCCTGAAAGGCAAAGATTGAAAAGGCCTTCACCACCAAGAAGTGCAGAAGAAACATTACTTCTCTTATTGATCTGCTCCTGAATATTGATATCACAGCAAAGGAAAAGTCCATCATCAAGAACCATACCTGATCCCCAAGAACCAACATCCTCGATAAGAAGATGCTTATATGTAGGCTCAAGCATTACAAATCCCTGTCCTGAATACTCAGGCTTAACTGCTGACTCGCCAGAAACAGCACCCTTAAGAGCATTCTTAAGAAATCCACCAGCACTCTTGATACCTGATGTAGCCTGAACGTTACCAGCAACCCACTGCATAGCACCAGCCTGCATCTTACAAGCTGAATTGTTGAGCTGAACAAGAAGCTGACGCTTCTTAACATTCATCTGCTGCATGAAGTAATCAGTTGTAGCTGACCATGGAGTTACTGAAAGATCTTTCTGGTGCTCATAGATAAAATACTGTCCCCCAGAAGCGATACACTTCATGTTCTCATTGTTAAATACATTGTTTAATTGGATCATGTTGTTAACCTCCCCATAAGAAATTATTATAATATTTTTACAGGAATGTCTAGAAACCCCAGACACTCCTGTATAGTTCAAATTTATTTCTGTAAATATAATCTATTATTTACAAATTAGTTATTGATAAGCTTATCCTCATCTGACCAGCTGTAAAGTGAACGAATCTCCTTACCAACTACCTCTGATGGATGCTCAGCACCCTTCTTACGAAGAGCCTTGAAATGAGCCTGACCACTTGCTGATGACATATCAAGTAAGAAGTCCTTAGCAAATGAACCATCCTGGATATCAGCAAGAACCTTCTTCATAGCCTTCTTTGTATCTTCAGTAATGATCTTAGGTCCTGTAATATAATCACCATACTCAGCTGTATTAGAGATAGAATATCTCATTCCTGCAAAACCACTCTGATAGATAAGGTCTACGATAAGCTTCATCTCATGGAT
>CACZRU010000077.1 GCA_902783605.1 uncultured Lachnospiraceae bacterium | reverse complement strand
AGGAATAGATTTTACACAGATTTTTCTGCATATGTTCAATGTAGTTCTTCTCTTCGCAGGACTTTATGTTATTCTGTATGCTCCAGTAAAAAAGATCATGCAGCAGAGAGAGGACCATTATAAAGAAATAGATGAGGCTGCGAAGAAGAATCTAGCTGATGCAGAGGAAAAGAATGCCGAAGCTGATGCAAGACTTAAGGAGCTTGATAATGAGATATCACAGCAGAAAAAGAAGGCTTCTTTAGATTTAGGTACTATGAGATCAAATGCAGAAGCTGAAGCAAGAGATGCAGCTTCTAAGATAATTGAAGATGCTAAAAGAGATGCTGAGAATCAGCGTAAAGCGATTATTGAGTCAGCTAAGAAGGATATTACTGAGATGGTTGAGGATGCAACTCGCAAGGTTGTTCTCGCAGGAAATACAAGTGAAGCATATGATATGTTTCTTGAAAATGCTGAAAGGAGCGATAGTTAAGTGGCAGAAGAGAAGAAGAAAAGTGCTCTGCTCTATGCTCCATTAGAGCCTGACCAGACTCAGAAGAAAAGATTTGAAGATTTTATCACAAAGAAATATGGTGTTGAGATCCCTCTTCAGTGGGTTGAAGATAAAAACCTTACTTCTGGTTTCAAGCTTGTAGTCGGTGAAGAGGTTTATGACTGGACTAACGAAGGAAGACTTCATCAGCTTGAGGAAATGCTCCGCAACTTGAAGGAGGAAAAGGTTTCTTCTGGTCCTGAACTCATATCTCTTATGAAGAGCAGTATCTCAGAGTGGAAGCCTCAGGTAATTGCAGAGGAAGAAGGCCATGTTGAGACTGTTGGAGATGGAATAGTTTTTGTTGATGGTCTTAAGTCTGTAATGTATGGAGAGATAGTTATCTTTGAATCAGGCGTTAGAGGTATGGTTCAGGAGCTTAGACCAGATGATATAGGTGTAATTCTTTTCGGTGATGATACAGATGTTGCCGAAGGCAGCAGGGTTATGCGAACAGGAAAAACAGCTGGAATCCCTGTTGGAGATGAATTCCTTGGAAGAGTAGTGGATCCATTAGGAAATCCTATAGATGGTGAGGGTCCTATAGATGCAGATGATTATAGACCAGTAGAAACAGAAGCACCTGGTATAGTAGAGAGGCAATCTGTAGATACTCCTATGAATACAGGTATTCTTTCTATTGATTCTATGTTCCCTATCGGAAGGGGGCAGAGAGAACTTATTATAGGTGACAGACAGACAGGTAAGACTGCTATTGCTATTGATACCATCCTTAATCAGAAGGATAGTGGTGTTATATGTATATATGTAGCAATTGGACAGAAGGCAAGTAGTGTGGCACAGCTTGTAGGTACTCTTAAGAAAAAGGGTGCAATGGACTATACCATAGTTGTTGCGGCTAATGCATCAGAAACTGCACCTATTCAATATATTGCTCCATATTCAGGTACTGCCCTGGCTGAGTACTTTATGTGGAAGGGCAAGAATGTACTTATTGTATATGATGATCTGTCAAAGCATGCTATTGCGTATAGAGCTTTGTCACTTCTGCTTGAAAGATCTCCTGGTCGTGAGGCTTATCCTGGAGATGTATTCTATCTTCATTCAAGACTTTTGGAAAGATCAGCGAGATTATCGGATGAAGTGGGTGGAGGAAGCATTACAGCACTTCCTATTGTTGAAACACAGGCAGGAGATGTATCTGCATATATTCCAACAAATATTATATCTATTACCGATGGACAGATATTCCTTGAGAGTGATCTTTTCTTCTCAGGACAGAGACCTGCCGTAAATGTTGGTCTTTCTGTATCCCGTGTTGGTGGTGCGGCGCAGACTAAGGCTATGAAGAAAGCAGCAGGTTCACTTCGTCTGGACTTGGCACAGTATCGTGAGATGGAAATCTTTACGCAGTTCTCCAGTGATCTGGATGAAGCAACTAAGAAACAGTTGGCTTATGGACAGGGACTTATGCACCTTCTGAGACAGCCTCAGAATAATCCATTTAAGCTGCATGAGCAGGTAATCATGCTTGTAGCTGCATCTGCCAAGGTTATGGTGGGAATTGCAGTTGATGATATTCCAGATTTCAGGAGTAAGATGCTGGAGTACTTCCATGAGGAGGAAGAATCAATCTGTAAACAGATTGATTCTACAGGACAGTTGTCTGATGATGATAAACAGAACATTATTGATATAGCAACTAAGTTTAGAGAAACATATTCAGCAAAGTAAGATAAAATATGGCAAATACAAAAGAATTAAAAAATAGAATAGCCAGTGTAAAGAATACCCAGAAGATTACTAATGCTATGTATCTTATCTCTTCGACAAAAATGCGTAAGGCGAAGGAAGAGCTGGAAACAACCAGACCTTATTTTGATCTGCAGGAGCATGAAATCCGTCGTATTTTCCAATCGGAGATAGATATAAAGAGCAGGTATTTTTATCCTAAAACAGGACGTAAACCGGCGGAAACATATGCATATTTAATTATTACAGCAGATAAGGGTCTTGCTGGAGCGTATAATCATAACGTCATTCGTCTTGCTGAGGAAGAGATGGCAAAACATAAGAAGATAAAGCTTTATGTTGTAGGGGAATATGGAAGAAGATATTTCCAGAGAAGAAACTACAAACTGGAGCAATCATTTCTATATACAGCACAGAATCCTACGTTTAACAGGGCCAGAGAGATATGTTCTATTCTTCTTGAACAGTATGACGAGAAGAAAATAGATGAAATAAGAATAATCTATAGTGATATGGAAAGTGAGTTTGTCACCAATGTCAAAATGATGAGAATTCTTCCTTTTGACAGACGTGAATTCTGGACGAAACAGGAGGAGAAGAATGAGAAAGATGTTCATTACGAATTCTATCCAAGTGTTGATGAGGTTTTAAATAGAGTCATTCCTAGCTATGTTTCGGGCTGTATTTATGGTGCTTTGGTGGACAGCTTTTCTGCAGAGCAGAATGCCAGAATGACTGCAATGGATTCTGCAAATAAAAATGCCGAAGCTCTTTTAGCTGATCTACAGGTTCAGTATAACAGGGTTAGACAGGCTGCAATAACTCAAGAGATCACTGAAGTGGCAGCTGGAGCAAAAGCACAGAGGCAAAATAAGAAGAAGCGAATTAAGGAGGCTGAAGAGTCTTGAATAGTGGAGTGTTAACTAACACAGATTTAGTAAAAGGAAAAGTTATACAGGTATCTGGTCCGGTTGTTGATGTCCAGTTTGAGTCAGGACATCTTCCAAAACTGAGAGATGCTCTTAAGGTTACGGCAAATGGTAAAGAAGTTACCATGGAAGTGGCACAGATGCTGGGAGAAGGCGTTGTTAGATGTATAGTTCTTGGCTTCAGTGATGGACTTGCCAGAAATATGGAGGTTACATCTACAGGTTCTGGTATTTCTGTTCCAGTAGGTGATGCAACTATAGGAAGAATGTTCAATGTTCTTGGTGATCCTATTGATGGTGGAGAGCCGGTTCCTGAATCTCAGGAGAGATGGAACATTCACAGAGCTGCTCCAAAGTTTGAGGATCAGAATGTATCTGTTGAAATACTTGAAACAGGAATTAAGGTTATTGATCTTCTTGAACCATATGCAAAGGGTGGTAAGATTGGTCTGTTCGGTGGTGCCGGAGTAGGAAAGACAGTACTTATACAGGAACTTATCCACAATGTAGCTATGGAACACGGTGGTTACTCTATCTTCACAGGTGTTGGAGAGCGAAGCCGTGAAGGTAACGATCTCTGGAATGAAATGAAAGAGAGCGGAACTATAGATAAGACAGCAATGGTATTTGGACAGATGAACGAGTCACCTGGTGTCCGTATGAGAGTTGCTCTTACAGGACTTACCATGGCTGAATACTTTAGAGATGTAGAGCATAGAGATGTGCTTCTGTTCATAGATAATATATTTAGATTTGTACAGGCTGGTTCAGAGGTTTCTACACTTCTTGGCCGTATGCCTTCAGCGGTTGGATATCAGCCAACGCTGGCACAGGAAATGGGTGCGCTTCAGGAAAGAATCACATCAACCTCAGCTGGTTCTGTTACATCAGTTCAGGCTGTTTATGTGCCTGCGGACGACCTGACAGACCCTGCTCCAGCAACAACATTTACCCATCTTGATGCAACTACAGTTCTTAGTAGAAGAATTGCAGAACAGGGTATTTATCCTGCGGTAGATCCTCTTGCATCAACATCTCGAATCCTTGAGGCTGATGTTGTTGGTGAGGAACATTACAAAGTTGCCCGCGAGGTTCAGGAATATCTTCAAAAATATAATGAACTTCAGGATATTATTGCAATTCTTGGTATGGATGAGCTTTCTGACAGAGATAAGGATATAGTCAGCAGGGCTCGTAAAATTCAGAGATTTCTTGCACAGCCAATGTTTGTTGCTGAGAAGTTTACAGGCATGGATGGAGTATATGTACCTGTCAGTGAGACTATAAGAGGTTTCAAGGCGATTATATCAGGTCAGTATGATGATCTTCCAGAAGCGGCATTTTATAATGTGGGTACTCTTGAGGATGCTATTAGAAAAGCAGAAACCTTATAAAAGCTAATAAAAATCAAAGTAAAGAGGCGTTTTGATGAAATCATTTAAAGCCAGAATAATAGAAGCTGAAAAAACATTTTGGGAAGGCGAGATGACATCTCTCATAGTTCCAGCTGTGGATGGAGAGTATGGTGTTCTTGCTATGCATCAAAATCTTGTGGTTGCTGTTATTCCTGGATTATTAAAGTATCAAACCCCGGATGGGAAATGGGGTGAAATATCAATATCTGACGGCATGCTCCGAGTTGATGATGGTGAAGTACTGGTGCTTGTCGATTCAGCAGAATGGCCATGGGATATTGATATAGCTAGAGTTAAGGCGAAAGAAGCGGCGGCAAGAGAGGCCATGCTTCAGAAGAAGAGTGTAAGAGAATATGCACTTGCTGAATCCAGTCTGAGGAGAGCTCTTTCAAGAATTAGAATCAAGGATGCTGATAATAATGGACTCTAAAAAATTGTCTGAAAAAGACACTAACAATGATTCTCAAAATGAAACTAAAGTTGAATCCCGAAAAGAATCTCAAAAAGAATCTCAAAAAGAGTCTCAAAAAGAATCTCAAAAAGGAACATTAAAAAGCATTTTAATCATTTTGGCTATAGGAGTTGTATACTTCTTTATAGTAAAATTTACTCCATTTGCCATTCCTTGTTATATTAAATCATTTACTGGTTATGATTGTCCAACATGTGGGATGACCAGGATGGTTATGGCTATAACAAGACTGGATTTTAAGAGTGCTTTCAGTTACAATAGATTTATGTTTATCTCATTTCCGTTTATCGTTGCTGAGATAATCTATCTTATATATATAAATGAAAGCAAGAAGAATGTAGGACGGATTAATAAGATACTTCTATGGGGGTGGACAGTATTACTTGTTCTTTATGGGATACTTAGAAATATTTATCCTATTTAGATATATGTAACATAATGTATCATAATATGGCATGTTGTATTGTTTATGAAGAAGGAGGTTATTATGGACGGTATGAAGAAGTATATTGCTGAGTTTATTGGGACATTCACATTGGTTTTTATCGGATGTGGAACGGCAATGCTTGTTGGATGTGATGCTGTAAATGGATGCGGTTATATTCTTACTGCATTTGCATTTGGACTTGCTATTGTGGCGCTTGCTTATGGTGTAGGAAACATCTCAGGTGGACATGTAAATCCTGCAGTATCACTTGGAGTTCTGCTTAGTGGCGGAATGACAGTTACAGATTTTTGTGGTTATGTTGTAGCTCAGTGCATAGGAGCACTTGCTGGATCAGGACTTCTGGCTGCAATCTTTGCAATGGGTGGTGTTGAGGATAAGACAGGCGGTCTTGGAACAAATGGACTGGCTGGAGTAAATGACAGCGTTGGTGCTGGAATCCTCGTTGAGATAGTACTGACATTCCTTTTTGTTATACTTATACTTGGAGTAACATCAAAGAATCAGTCACATGGTTCATTTGGCGGACTTATCATAGGACTTACACTTGTTGGTATTCATATCATTGGTATCGGACTTACTGGCACAAGCGTTAACCCAGCAAGAAGCTTAGGACCAGCTATTATTGCTGCAATCGGTGGAAATGCTGGACCAATCAAAGTTGTATGGGTATTTATTGTTGCACCACTTATCGGTGGAGCACTTGCTGCATTTGTATATAAGTTCCTTGAGGGAGCGAATGAATAATAAATTAAGCAAAAAAGAAATAGTTAAATAGATTCATGTGAATTTATTCATAAAGCGATTAAGTAACATTTGGAGGTATAAACATGGACGATAATCAGATGAATCCATACTCAGGAGATCCATCAATGAATCCATATTCGGGAGATCCATATTCGGGAAGTGAACCTGTTGTTAATCAGGATCCATATGGACAGCCAACAAGTTCACAGGATCCATATGGACAGCCTGTAGGTAATCCTGATCCATACGGACAGCCAACAACAGGAATAGAGGATCCATACGGACAGCCTGCACCAGTTGCACAGAATACATATGGAAAGCCGATAGACTTATCGAAAAAATCTGAGGATGTATCTCAGTCTAGTGTACCGGCATCAAATTCTTATTCTCAGGTTCCATCAAATCCATATTCTCAGGTTCCGTCAAATCCTTATAGTGCAAGCGGAAATACTAGTGGAAATTCTTATGGAAATTCTTATGGAAATTCTTATGGGAATTCTTACGGGAATACTAGTGGAAGCGTTGGCGGAAATGCTTATGGAGCTGGAAATTCATATGGCGGATCTGGCATGGGAAACAATATGGGAAGCACCTATTCATCAGGAAATTCATATAATGCAAATTCCTATGGGCAGTCTGGATATCAGCCACCTATGATACAGCCTGAGGATGGAAAGGCTACAGCCGGACTTATCTGTTCTATTATAAGTCTGTTCTGTTTTGGACTCATCCTGGCGCCAATTGGAATGATTCTTTCCAAGCAGGCGATGAATGCCGGAAATGACGGTGGAAAGGCAAAGGCTGGATGGATTATAGGAATTATCAGTCTTGTTATCTATGCGTTGGTAATTTTATTCTATATAGCTATGATCGTTATAGCCGCATCACAGAGTTAAATGCTGATAATTAAAATATGATGATTAGATTATAAGCAGTACCATTTTATTATAGTTTTTAATTTCAGCTTTTAGAAATGAATGTTTATTATAAATTATTATTGTTAGTGACATCATCAATCGCCTCTTCGTAGCCCTTGAGGGCTGCGAATGGGGCGAATATTTTTGCCCTGTTTTCTCTGGACATATGAGGATGTCTTGCTTCAAAATCATCACCATTATGTTCAGGACGTGATTTATCTATTATATCTTTATACTCATTTGTGTAATCAGTATCCATGATTTATGACTTATGCCCTCCAATCTGTGAATTTCTTTCTATTGTGGTGGCTCCCTCAAGGAAATTAGTCCCCTTGAGGATGGCGTTTTTTCCATATTTTTCCTGTATTTCAATCAATGCTTTTTGAAGGTTTTTTTCCTGCTCCTGTTCCTTGTAGTCGGTAAAGAGGTTCATTTGCTGGTAGGTATCTGCTTCGTTCTTGAGGTTATTGGCCGATATAGTAATCCTGCGGACAGTAACTCCGGGAGTGACGATTCTGTCGTAAAGCTCCAGCATGTGTTTCATTATAATCTGAGTAGAGCTGGTATGTTCTCCGAAATTAGCAGTACCATGTGAAGGTACAGGTACGAGTCTTCCGTAAAAATCCATATTGATCTCGCCATCATATGTTCCGTTATCAACAGATTCTCTGTCATAATTGATAACCAGGGTAAATGAGTCTGACAGCACTTTCTTTTTAACCATATCCAGTACCACAAGATCAGTCATTTCAGATACGATGATCCGTGCCTTCTCAGTAGAATAAGGTTCAGATAAAACCTGACCAGAGGATAGAGAATTTGTGCTTGGCTTATAGCTTTTGATATCCTCTATCAGGGTTGGTTCAATTCCCCAGGCGTGGTCGATAAGGATTTCGGCATCTATCCCAAATATTTTATAGATATAATCTTCGTTGTAGAGACTTTCCCTTGCCAGCTGTCCCATGGTGTAGATTTTCATCTTTGCAAGGCGTTTTGCGGTGCCTCGTCCGATTCTCCAAAAGTCGGTGAGTGGCTTGTGCCCCCAGAGCAGCTTTCTGTATGACATTTCGTCGAGCTCTGCGATTCGGACGCCGTCTTTATCTGCTGGCATATGTTTGGCAACTATGTCCATAGCAATCTTTGCCAGGTACATATTTGTTCCGATTCCTACAGTTGCAGTTATTCCGGTTTGTTCAAGTACGGATCTGATGATGGTGATAGCCAGCTCATGTGCGGTTTTCTTGTAAATGGAAAGATAGCTGGTTACATCCATAAATACTTCATCAATACTGTATATATGGATGTCTTCGGAGGAAATGAAATTCAGATATATCTTATATATATCCGTAGAGAATTTGATATATCTGGCCATTCTTGGTGGGGCAATTATGAAATCAATATGCTCGCCCGTTCTTTTTTCTACATCACTTAGTGTTTTCTTCACCTCAAAAAGCCGTGCTCTTCCAGGGATTCCGTATGCTTTTAGGGAAGGGGATACAGCAAGGCAGATGGTTTTATCGGTTCTTGATTCATCTGCGACTACAAGATTAGTGGTAAGAGGGTCCAATCCTCGTTCAAAACATTCCACCGATGCATAAAAAGACTTAAGGTCAATAGCGATATACTGCCTTTTGTTTGATGACTGTTCAGTTGTACGAGGAGGATTTTCTGACATTGAACCAAAACTCCAAAAAATAAAAAAATACTGAAAAAAATAATAATTTGCTATTTTTTGCTCTTTACGAGAAGCGTTTTAAGTGAGTATTGCACAAAAAGCTTTGTGTATCTTGCACAAAAGAAGGGTGTGTATTTCTAGTTTACTACGATATGTTTTGTAGTGCAAGATATATGTTGTTATGCTAAAATTTAATAGAAGATTTCTGCGCAATTTTAAAATAATTATATGATTATTTCACAAATTATGGAATCGAAATCTTAACTTAATATTAAAACAATAAATTGAACTGGAGTTGATCAGCTGGATAAAAATATGAGAGAGAGGAGGTAAAAAGGAATATTATGATAAATATACAGATTCAGTTATGTGGTTTGGTTTTTGATCTGATTCTTATATTTTTTATTTCAAGGCATGAAAGTGTTGGAATTACAAGCGAAAAGATTTTTAGACAATGTCTTGTAGTATATACAGCCTGTATAATTCTTGATATTACCTCCATATTAGCAATTGAATATAAATCAATACTGCCAGCGATGTTAATCTCCTTTATCTGTAAGCTTTATCTTGTGTCACTTTTAGTTTCCTGCTATTTTGCATTTGCATATACATATAATACGGTAACACATCTTAGAAAAAATGAAAGGTTTAAATGGGGCGTTCTGGTGCTGGTGGTTGTTGGCGCAATTCTGATTATGCTGACTCCTGTTTACTACATTCTTGATGGAAGTGTGGCATATAGCTTTGGTCCTGCTGTTAAGATTACATATGTGTTTGCACCAATTTTTATCTTATCAGCTTTATTTACCACATTCATTTATGGTTCGCAAATGAATATGCATAGAAGAAAAGCAATCAGATCATGGATGATTATTGAGATAGTTGCTGCAGTAATTCAGTTTTTAGTTCCTCAATTGCTGATTGTTGGTTTTGGTTCATCTATTGGACTGTTTATACTTTATTCAGAACTGGAGAATCCAGAGGTTTATCTGGACAGAGTGGCTGGATGTTTCTCAAAGGATACATTTAAGCTGTATCTTGGACAGGAATATGGCTATAGAAAAAGATTTTCTGCCATTATTGTTTGTAACGAGTTAGACTTTAAGAAGGATGATGAAGAAAACAAAAGAATTATCGTTGAGATGTCTGAATTCCTGAATTCTTTTAGCTATGCAAAGCTGTTCAGACTAAATGATAATGATTTCGCACTCATTTATGATAAGCATTTGCATGAAATGAATGAAATTGAGAGTGCTGTTAATCTGGATGTTATAAGAACGAGATTTAAGAAGACCTGGGGAAATTCATCGTATATTAAAACAAAATTCTTATATGTCCCTGATGGGGATATAGTTACCTCAGAGGATGATTTTATTGATGTTTATGAGAGGAACAGATTTAAATTTGATAAAGATGAGGATTTGAGAACTCTGGACGAGACAACGGGACAGGCTATTAAAGAGTTCAGACAGATGGTTCTTGAGGTTAAAGATGCACTTGAAACTGATAGGATTGAAGTTTTCTATCAGCCGATTTATTCAATAGAAACTGGAAAGTTTGTGTCTGCAGAGGCTCTTGCGCGAATCAGGGGAACCGATGGAAAGCTCATAATGCCAGGCAAGTTTATACCTGTTGCAGAAGAAACAGGGCTTATTGAAGCGATTGGTGAAAGAGTATTTTCCAAGACTTGCAAGTGCATAAAGGAACATGATCTCAAGATGAAAGGAATTGACTATATTGAAGTTAACCTTTCAGTAGCACAGTGTGAGAATCCAATGCTTTCAAGTAAATATGATGAGATAATGAAGTTGGAAGAGGTTCATCCGGGAACAATTAATCTTGAGATAACTGAAAGCTCAACCGTAAATCAGAAGACAGTTCTTCTTGAGAATATGAATAATCTGATGAATATGGGATGTAGATTCTCGCTTGATGATTTTGGAACTGGTGAATCTAATCTGGACTATATTGTAAATATGCCAGTTAATATCGTTAAGTTTGACAGAACAATGGTTCAGGACTACTTTACAAATTCAAAAGCAAAAGTTGTTATGAAGGCAACAGTAGGAATGATTAAGGATCTTGGACTTAAGATAGTGGCTGAGGGAGTTGAGACTCAGGAACAGGTTGAAGGAATCAAGGATCTGGGAATCGATTATATTCAGGGGTATGTATTCTCTAAACCACTTTCAAAGCATGACTTTATAAACTTTATAGAGACAAAAAATAATGTTATAAGCAGTATTGATACCCCAAATATGAATATACAAAATGCTTCATAATAGAAAAATATTTCTTAATTTGAAAATTTCTTAAATTTGGAATTTTCTTAAATTTGAAAATTTCTTAAATTTGGAATTTTCTT
>CACZRU010000076.1 GCA_902783605.1 uncultured Lachnospiraceae bacterium | reverse complement strand
TATAGAAATCCTAAAGGAAACTCCAACAACTGTGGTTATGGATGCTCATGATGGTATGGGCATGGTTGCCAGCTACAGGATGATGGAAAAGCTTATTGCTAAGGCTAAAGAGTTTGGTATGGCGGGTGGGGCAATTCGAAATTCTACTCACTATGGCATAGCAGGATATTGGACATCCATGGCAAGTAAAGAAGGGATGGTTGGTATTACTGGAACTAATGCCAGACCTTCGATAGCACCGACCTTTGGTGTTGAAAATATGCTGGGAACAAATCCCCTTACATTTTCTATTCCTACAGATGAAGATTTTGATTTCTGTCTGGATTGTGCTACTTCAATAGTGCAGAGAGGTCGAATTGAATACTATGCTAGAGAAGGAAGACCTACTCCGGCAGGTACGGTAATATCTGAAACAGGAGAAGCTCTTACAGACAGTCAGCAGATCTTAAAGGATCTGGTATCTGGAACTGCCGCTCTCACTCCGCTAGGTGGAATGGGGGAAGAACTCGCCGGATATAAGGGCTATGGATATGCAACAGTGGTAGAAATCTTGTCTGCAGCGCTTTCGGGTGGAGAATTCATGAAGGCGCTTACAGGCGTTTCGTCAGAAGGAAAACCTCAGATGTATCACTTAGGACACTTCTTCTTTGTAGTTGATCCTGAGGCATTCATGGGCAGAGATGAGTTTAGGAAGATAGCAGGAGATATCTGCAGAAATCTGAGGGCTTCTAAGAAGGCTCCGGGGGAAGAAAGGATATATACTGCAGGAGAAAAGGAGCACGATATGTGGCTTTTCAGAAAGGATAAGGGAGTGCCGGTAGGTGAAGCAGTCCAGAAAGATATCCTGACAGTGAGAGATGCACTTGGACTGGATTATCATTTTGATTTTGAATAAGATAATTGTTCGGAAGACAGATTATATACAGAATTATAAAACTACAGGAGTAATACAATGTCAACAGTACCAGAATATATTGAAGATTATTTAAAGATTATTAAAGAGGAGCTTAAGGAGAAATATTCTCTAACTGAGGAACAAGCGGCAAAAGCAGTATATAAGTCCGCGGTTAGAAGCATTCTTCTAGGTGATAATGAGGAGCTTCGCAGATACCAGATGCATAAGTCATTGGAAGCTACAACTTTGGATGTGTATAGACAGTACAAGAATGTAGGAGAGAGAAGCTCTACCAGAAATGGTGAAGAAGAAGTTGACAAGATTAACAAAGTTAAGGAGCAGGATGAATCTGTCAGAGAACGTCATAAGGAAAAAGTATCTGTACTTCAGGATATTCCGCTTCCTATAGGCGGTACTTCGAATAAAACTTCAAATAAAACTTCAAATAAAACTTCAAATAACGAAGATAATTCTGATGGCGACAGTGTTTAAATTTTTTGAGGAGTTTTTGGAAGGCTTAAAAGTGTTTAAGGAGATTCTTTAATAATGTTTGCTATGTTATTTGGCATAACGCTTGGTTTTTTTATGATGTTCTGGCTGCTTACGGCAAGTGAACTGCTTACGGCGTTATTTACAAATTCATTTGTTCGTACATTTAGACTATTTAATAAAATGGGAACCAGGCATACGGCGGATGAGAAAATGAACTGGCATCGGGATAGATTTACAATGGTTCCACTGTTGATGCTGGGGCATGATTTTGATTCTTTTTCTGAAGCTGAGATGAAGAGAGTGACGGGAATTTCCATAACTATATTTGGATTATTTTCGGCTATCTATTCATTTCTTATTCTCTTTTTTATGTGGGGGGATCAAAGACTGATCTGCAGGACACTCAGGCTGTCGGCGGTGTATGTGATAGCATCATTTATCACTATATTGATAAAAACTTTGGCTTCAGAAATCGGTTCCAAAAACAGTCTGGCATTATTCTGCAGGACAAAGATAAGAGAGCTTAGAGCAGGGGCTTCGTTTGATCAGCTGGATGTGAGAGTTTCTGATCAGGTAAGAAAAAAAAGTAATCGAAATTCCAGATGCCTTTATCTGGATATATGTGGTATGAAGGCACTGTGGACCAAGGATTTTAATTCACTTAATAGTATTGTGAGAGAACAGGATCAGAACCTTAGGAAAAAGGGACCGAGTACGGATTTTGTTTATGATACTATGCTAATGGGTGGGTATTATATGATTTTGTTTTACTCAACCTATGTTAATCAGAATTATAATAATGCAGTGAAGATTTATAATTTTATCAGGCCGGCACTTGAGGCGGACATGGATCCAAATGGAAGACGTGTTCTTGCGTATTATCAGTTTTATATTATGAAACAGCCTGATCTTGCTGCAATAACACTTAATCAGGCGGTTACAGCGGTTCAGGATTATAATAGGTCGCTATTTACGGATGCAGAAATAAATCTGGAGAAAAGACTGATTGAGGAACTTCAGAATAATATGACTAATGTGATGAATCCAGGTACATTTACAAGACCAGTTATTGAAAATACCTTGGATGATACGCCGGTCGGATTTTAGACAAAATACAGAGGATTAATAAATATAGGACTAAAAAAGCTGACTAAAAACCAGGACTAAAAAAAGAGGAAAAAAATGGAAGACAAACGATATGCAGTACTTATAGACTCAGATAACATTTCATCCAAGTATATAGCTAGTATCTTAGATGAGATGACAAAGTATGGAGTTGTAACATACAAAAGGATATATGGTGACTGGACCTCCAGTCAGGCGAATAAGTGGAAGAAAGAATTGATGGAGAATTCAATTACTCCTATTCAGCAGTTTCGAAATACAGTTGGAAAAAACGCTACAGATTCAACGCTCATAATCGATGCTATGGATATCCTGTATACACATAGTGTAGACGGCTTCTGTATTGTTTCCAGTGATGGAGATTTTACAAGACTGGCCAGCAGACTTCGTGAATCAGGAATGCACGTTATAGGTATGGGAGAGAATAAGACACCTCGTTCCTTCAGAGCTGCGTGTACGGTATTTACTGATCTTGAACTTCTTCTTGATCAGACCGTGGATGTAACCTCTTCAAAATCCGGATCAAAGAGCAAGTCATCCAAGAAGGTTGAAAATGTTATTCCTCAGAAAACTATTGAGAATGACATTATTGAAATTATTACCGAAAATGATAACCGAGGCAAAGAGACTGGACTTGGGGAGATTGGAAGTCGGCTTCAGAAGAAGTATTCAGACTTTGATGTTCGTAATTATGGTTATAGTTCACTTTCTACATTTATTGATGAGACTGCAGCTTTTGATGTAAAGAAGAAGGACAGTACAGTATTTGTTGCACTTCATACAGATAAGGATATGAAGAAGAGAGTAAAGAGATTTACTATAGATACAGTTGCTGAGAGTGGAACAAAGGGAATAGAGCTAGGCCACCTTGGACAGAAAATACATGAAGAATTTCCGAACTTTAATGCCAGAGAGTTTGGATATGCTACTCTATCAAAGTTCATATATGGAATTAAGGACCTGAAGGTAGAAAGCTCGGGCAGTTCGAGTCTTAAGGTGTTTATTAGATAGATTTTTGTAAATTTTTTGGTTAATTTGTATATTTTGGCTTGTAATTTATAAAGACATATGTTAAAATATACTCAGTTGAGAGGTAGAAGAACAAAAAAGCTTTTGCCATAATTAATTAAGAATTTTAGTGTTTTATCATAATTTTTCCTCCAAAAGTCCAGAAGTCAAGTGGGGTATGACTTCTGGG
>CACZRU010000075.1 GCA_902783605.1 uncultured Lachnospiraceae bacterium | reverse complement strand
TCTTGATTTGTTGGGGCCTACAGGGCTCGAACCTGTGACCCTCTGCTTGTAAGGCAGATGCTCTCCCAGCTGAGCTAAGACCCCGTTGGTTAGTACCATTTCTCAACAGCACCTTTCCTATTATAGTGAGGAGCACCTACTTTGTCAAGCAATTTTTTAAATATTTTATGTAAATTTTTTTATGTTTTTTTCGAAGGCTCGCAAGCCCTTATTTTATGCTATTTTTTGATTTTATAATTATAATAATAGAATATCATTTTAAACAATTTTTTATAAATCTCAGCGTTTATTAACCGACAACAGGAAATACAACTTCCACCTTGAAAAGATCTCCATCTATCTTAATGTCAAAGGTTCCATTTTGAAGTTCTGTTAGATTCTTGGCAATTGACAAACCAAGACCTGAGCCTTCTGTATTTCTTGAGCGGTCGCCTCTTACAAACCTCTCTGTAAGTTCTTCCGCAGTTATGTTAAGGCTGGCACGACTTATGTTCTTGATACTGAGCCTGACATTATTCGAATCACCTAAATCATCTACATTCAGATCAATATACACTCTGGTGCCCTGCTGGGCGTATTTAACCACATTATTCAGAAGGTTATCAATAATCCTGAACACTCTTCTTCCATCTGCGTTTATAACGGCGCTATCAACCTTAAAATCCTTAACAATTTCCAGCCCTGCTTCGTTAAATTTATCCTCATACTCTCCCAGTCCCTGATTGAGGAGTTCTACAAGGTTCATATTCATGCATTCAAGCTCTATATTTCCTGTACTGGTCTTGGACGCTTCTATAAGATCCAGAATCAGCTGCTTAAGCCTCTGGGACTTCTGATCAAGCACATCAATATATTCTTTAGCTTTGTCATTTTCAATTTCTTCTTTCTTAAGAAGATCCACATAATTGATAATAGAGGTAAGCGGTGTCTTAATATCGTGTGACACATTTGTAATCAGCTCTGCCTTTGTCTTCTCATCTCTGAGTGATGATTCAACTGCCTGTGATAATCCTGCTCCAAGATTATTCAGACTTTCACCCATCTCTCTTGTATTGAACTTAAGTGCTGAAACATCTACCTTTGCATCCAGCTCCCCAGCTTCAATCCTTCTGCTGGTTTCCAGGAGTTTATCCACATCAGTCATATACTTAAATATGAAGAATGAACATACACCAGTTACAACTGCCATAATTGGTGCCAATATAACCACAAATCCAACCTGTGACATTGAACTTAAAAATATAAGAACAGCAAGCATCACTATGAAATACGCCACCATAAATGCAACAAGCTTTTTATTTCCAGCAATCCTATCCCTGGCCACCTTAAACTTTCTATGTATCCATCTTGCAAACTTTATAATGATAAATCCATCAAGAAATTTGTTGCATTTAACTCTTCTTACTATATTCATTACTACTGCTGCTGATATAAGATACAGAACCAGCAGACATAAAGCAGTTACCGCTATTAATCCAGGCATATCATGACTTACTATACTAATCCTGGTTACACCATACGCTATCTCAGCGAGTATCATACAGAACGCAGATATCACACCAGCATATACCATGAACCATAAAAGGTATGGAACCTTATCAACCTTATACATTTTTGCCGGTTCCCCAACCACAAGGAGTACTACGCATACAAGGAAGACAACAAAGCTAAATGTAAAACATAAAAGTGGATTACTAAAATGTCTTGTATAGTTATATGCAGTTTTATACCATAGATGCTGACATGTATCAGCAGTATCATTTATACATACTACAAAGCTTTCATTTACAGTTTTTGTCAAACCGTCCAGAACATCAGCTGAAATATATTCATAGTTCTTCTTTTCACCATTTTCATTCTTATACCACTGTTCCAGCTTCCCAGACTCAGCATCGTACCTAATAAAGATATCAGCCTCAGTTTCATAAATCTTACATAGCTGTGGGTAGCTCACATTGTAACCATTATCTGAATCCTGACTTATATTTGTAATTCTTTCGCAGTCATATATCCAGGCGTGGTTAACATCCTCACCATTCAGACTATATGCTGTATTAGTTCCATAAGTATAATTATCTGAATAATGGGTATTAATATTTGAACTCTTTTGAAACTCTTTTCTTATATCATCATCAAGTACTGAGTAAACAGCCTCTACATCAGTTCTATAAATGTATGCAGATAAGATATACTGATCCAGTTCCTTCTCATCAGTAATATCCTCAAGGCTGTCAACATAAGGGAAATAAACATATTCATTCATCGGAATATCATTAGAAATCATGGTCTCACCAAGTGGTGCATAATATATAAGCCCCATTCCCGGCTGGAACATATAAAGATTATCATCTATAAAACCAAAATAATCATTTTCCTGTATCCATTGTTCAGGAAGATTTTCAAAAAGCTTATCGTATTCCTTCCTCTTATCATCCTCTGACATAGTACCATCAAGATATTTCGTATACTGTTCATCTGTGTATTTAGTACAGTTATATTTGACGATATCAATATACTCATCCCATGTAAGTCTGACATATCTGCCATCCTTTGAATAATTTGATTCAGAATATGCTGTATAAACAGACTCCATTCCGCCACCGTATTGAGAAACATATTCGGCCAGCTGTCCGTACCTATTTTTTTCTCCAAGTAACTCCTCGATAGAGTATTCTTCAGAATCAGTCTTCTTGTTTGAGTTAAGATTCTCACATAAATCCGAATAATCGAATATCTCAAGCTTCTTATCACCAAGGTCTATCTGATAGAGACCATTTTCCGCATCAGCACTTTTCTGAATACTTTGCAGACTCTTGTTGATATCCTTCTTCAGTGTTGCAGACTCTTCATAGCTGGTGCTCATATTCGTCTCTTCAGTAAAATAACTGTACTTCAGAATCGACGCTGCGCCATACAGTGCCAATGTTATTACACACAGGAACCCAAGAATATAAATCCCTAATCTGAAAAACCTATTTTTAATAACCTTCATCTAATCTACCTCTTTCTTCAACTAAGCCATAGATCTACAATTTCTCGACTTTGTAGCCCTGGCCCCAAACCACCTTCAGATACCGTGGTTCTTTCGGGTTAATCTCAATCTTCTCTCTGATATGTCTAATATGAACTGCGATAATGTTGTCGGAAGCAATGGCATCCTCATCCCATACAGCCTCATAAATCTGTGCCGTATTGAAGACTCTGCCACGATTCTCTGTTAGGTAAAGAAGTATGTTATACTCAATCGGAGTAAGCTTAACCTCTTCACCATCAACCGTTACCGACTTAGCACTGTCGTTGATAACAAGTCCACCATTTACTATCAGTCTGTCCTCATCTACACCAGGATTTTCATTTCCTGTGATAGAACCCAGCTGTGTGTAGCGCCTGATCTGTGACTTAGCTCTCGCCACCAGCTCAAGCGGGTTAAATGGTTTCGTTACATAATCATCTGCGCCAATATCAAGTCCCAGTATCTTATCAGCATCCTCAGACTTGGCGGTTAGAAATATAACAGGTACCTGGCTGAACTGTCTGATCTTACGTGTGGCCATTATGCCGTCCATATTTGGCATCATGATATCTATAATAACCAAATGGATTCTCTCATCTAGTTTTAGATCAGCCTCATCTTCCTTAGTCAGTATATTCAGTGCTTCAAAGCCATCATAGGCCTTAACCACCTCATATCCGGCAGTCTCAAGATAAATGCTGATTGCCTCCACGATATCCTTATCATCGTCACATACAAGTATTCTGTTCATTCCAAACCTCCACTCCTTCGCCGTAATTCCAGCCTGATTAATAAGAATCAACTAAATACGGCATAAAACGCTTTACAGGTATTAATATAGATTAGATTTATTAAAAACTTTATGTATAATTCTTAAGATTCAATTAAGAACCAATTACTATTCACATGAAAAGAGGGACCAGCTCCTTGCTCAGTCCCTCCAATTATTTATTCTTTAAATATCACTAGATTATGATGCTTTACTTAAGCTCTTGTTTAAGCTTTTTCTTAAGCTTTTTTCTTAAGCTTTTTTCTTAAGCTTTTTTCTTAAGCTTTTTTCTTAAGCTTTTTT
>CACZRU010000074.1 GCA_902783605.1 uncultured Lachnospiraceae bacterium | reverse complement strand
TCTATAATACTAAGATTCAAGGTTTGGTAGATAGAAATAAGCTTATAAGAAGGTAGAAGAAAATAATATCAAGCCTGAAGTTAAGCCTGAGGAAAATAACGAAGATAAAAAACTTGAAGAAAAGCCTGAAGAAGAGCCTGAAGTAAATATAGAAGTAAATCCTGTTATCAATCCTGAAGTTAAAAACGAAGAAATAGAAAACGAAGAAATAGAAAACAAGATAGAAAACGATGTTGAAAATGAAGCCGATAACGAAGGACAGCACCTTGATGATAATGCTAATCAGCCAGAGCTGAAAAAGGAAGATAAGGAACGAGCAGAGAACTATATTAAGGATGTTAAGAGATATAGATTTGTTCGTGCACAGATTGCCAAAGAACTTGAAAAGCTGAAAAAGGAACTTCTCAGCACAGATAGGCAGAGAGGAAAGAAGCTTGGAGAAGATGGCACTGGCTCAGAACAGTATAAAAATATGGCTCAAGAACTGGATAAGCTTATATATAGTTTAACTTCTAATAAATCTACTCCTAATATTGTTAACAGGACATTTGATGCATTTAAGCTGAATTCAGAGGTTTATTTCAAGGGTCATGATGCTTTAATTAAGGGCTCAAGAGAGGGAAGTGTAAGACTTAGTGTGTCAAAGGTTGCTCCTGCTTTAGTTGACCAGCTTAAGACAGAGTATAATAACGCCAGAAGAGAGATTTCTAAGTATCCATATACCTTCCTCAATGATAAGAAGGTTAAATATGGCTTTGACAGGGCATCTGAAAATGTATTAAATGCAAAAGAAGCTGTATTCAATAAATATGGTATTAAGGTAGATGTAAAAGAGGCTGACCTTAAGGCTGATTATGAGAAGAATAAGAACGCAGCAAAGCAGCTTAATAAGCTTGTAGATGCTATTCTCAAAGTAAATAAGGATTACCTGGCAAGAATTGAAAAGGATCCAAAGGAATGGTTAAATATTTCTTACAAGTCAAAAGCTATAGATAATCTGATAAGTGAATCAACTAGAGGAATGTCTGTAGAGGATCAGGCAAGGAATTATGTAACTAAGAAATATCTGGCAAATGGTATTAATAAAGAGACATCAGCTGAGGATATCAGAAAATTTAGAAAAGCTGTAGAGTCAGGAGATTACAAGAAAGAGATAGATAAGCTTGCAAATAATAAGGTGTTCCAGGATGTAATGAAGAAGAATGGAAAAGAAGTTTATAAGGCTTGGAATGCAGTAGAGAAGAAGGCTGATGCATTACAGACATATTACAAGCAGATGTTTTCAGATTTTAAGACTAACGGTAATGGAAAAATATCCACCTATATTATTTCTGATCCTTCACAGATCGGTACTAAGGATGCAGATATTCTTAATGATCAGTATGTAAGACTTGCTAAGGTTGCTGTTGTTCAGATGTATCATGATAATAGAGCAACTATTGAAGGAATCGCAGCAGGATCAGTAAAAGAAAATGATCTTATTGAAAAGACACTGAACTTTGTAAAAGAGCGTAAGCTTCTAGAGGGAGAAAATGCTACTATAGCTAAGCTGAATAAGCTTGTAGATGGAGGAACTCTCAAGAAGATGATAAATGATGCTGCTAAGACTCAGAAAAAAGTTACAAATGACAAGAAAAATAAGAAGAATATCAAGCTTTAAGGAATGATTTTAAACAGGCTGAATGGTGATTTATCCACTGTTCAGCTTGTTTTAATTATATATGTCTCAATTGATTTTGATAGTTATTATGGTAGAATAAAAAAGGTACACAATTAAGATGTGTTTTAATACTGAGTTTTAATGATTATTTTTCTGAATAAATAGATCAAAAATGGGGAGTAAATGACAATGGGCAAAGATGAAAAATTAGCAAATGGTTATGTGACCGTACAGGAGGTTTTAGAGCAGAGCTATGTTGTTCCAACTTATCAAAGAGGTTATCGCTGGAGCAGGAATGAAGTCAGAAAACTTCTTGATGATATTTATGAAGATAAGCTTATTAGTGGAAGAGATGGGAAGTCATTAAGAAGAGCCATAGATAAAAAAAGTGATGAAATATTTAATATTGACGAAGATTCTGATGAAATACAGGATGCGAAAAATCCTTATTGTATACAGCCATTAGTTGTATGCAAAGAAGAAGGAAAAGAGAGCTATACTATAATAGATGGACAGCAACGACTAACTACTATAGCAATTATTATTCGTGCTATAAAACAGATATGTACAAAAAATAATATAAAGTGTTCTGAGGATGTACTGGATGTAGAGATAGAATACGATTCGCGTCCTGATAGCGGTACATTTTTAAATGATCTGAATATCGAGATAGAAGATGAAAAAAAGAAGAGTAATCTTGATTATTGGTATATGTATGAAGCGTTTGAAGAAGCATATGCTTTTTTTGGTGAAAGAGTAAAAGATAATAGTGATGATAGGGGATTATATCAATATATGGATTATCTTTATGATATTCTGTTAAAGAATACCCGTTTTATTTGGTATTGCATCAATACTGATAATATGGATGCGCATGAAGTGTTTGCTGATTTTAATACCGGAAAACTGGGGCTTACAAATTCAGAGCTTATAAAAGCTCTTTTTATGGATAAGGCTAATTATGATTCGGGGAATATTGATGATAAGAGGATTGTTATTTCGGAAAAATGGGATGAAATAGAAAATGCCCTGCATAAGCCTGATTTTTGGGCATTTGTGCCTCATAGAGATCAGTATGGTGACGGTGGATATGATACGAGGATTGATGTAATATTTGAATTATTTCTATTGTCAGAATATGTGAATAGTAAGAAGGATGAAAAACAGGATGAAACGTTAGTTGAAGATTATATCAAGCATAGAAAGGGAGCCTCAAGAGATAGATATCTATTTGAAGAAATAGAAAAATGGCTTAAGGAAAAGCTGCAGGCTAGTAATGAAAAAAATACAAAAAATAAAATTATGGATGAATGCTGGTATGAGATAAGGAAAGTATATCTTGGACTGCAGGAACTGTTTGAAACAGATACTATAGGTGATAACAGCAATAAAATATATAATATGGCAGGACTATATATTAACCTTATGAATAGAAAAGATAATCATGTAGACAGTTATTCTGATGATCCATTTCTATATTTTAAAGTATATTATAATCTTTCTAAGGTTATGAAAAAAACTAGAACAGGAAAAGATAACAGGATAGAGGGCTTCAAAGAACTAATTAAAAAAGAACTTGGTATTACCAAGGGAAAGAGTGTTGAGGATTTTGTAAAGAATATTCGCTACTCTGATTCTAAAGAGATAGAAGGTAATAATAAAAGTGCTGATATGATAGTAAAAGTACTTCTAGTATATAATATAGCTTTGCTAAATAACTCAGAAGGACTAGGACAGCGCTTTAACTTCAAAGCATTTTCTGAACTAAAGTGGCAGAGAGAGCATATTTTTGCATCAAATATTGATGAAGAGAGAAATGAATCAGCGGGGCTGGATACTGATGAGGAACGAAAAACAGCACTTAGGATATTGGCTAAAGATATAGGTGAAAAAATTGGTGACAATAATGAGGAACCTGAAAAATATGTTAATCCGTATATAGAATATGTAAAAAATGTTTATTTTTATAAAAAAGAGTTTCCCCCTAAATATAGTGACATAAAAGATGGAAAAGAAATAGAAGGAACAGAAACTCAATTAATTCTTTCTGATGATAATCAGGTAGATATATTTAGGGAGCGTTTTTATGATACTTCCCAAAATACAGTGAATTCTATGCTTGCACGTGCAATTCGAGCTAATCAGAGAAGTAAAGAATTGTTAGAATATTATGAATTAAGTGAATCAATTAAAAAAGCTGAGGAGTTAGAGAATGATGAGGATATGCGTGAAGCATACTATATTATACTGAAGGATTTTGAAAAGCGAGAAAAAAAATTATATTCAATTGGTTATGTAGATATTTCAGAAGAGATTACTGAACAACTTAGGGGGGGCTCGGAACAAAATAATTGCACTGTTAAGATCGGTAAATTTGAGAAAAATTCAGTTAATAGTGAAGTTGGAGTTACTAGTATTAAAGACCAATATAGAGAATATATAAAGAGTTTCTTTTATAAAAAAGATTCAGAGATTATAAAAGATATTAATGAGATTAAAGACTGGGAAGAACTAAAACTTATATTTGATATATGTAAAAGAACCATTTCTTCAAATATTGACAAATATTTTGAGGAGGATTTTTCGAAACAACTTGCTGATAACACAATGGGCAATCAAACACTACTTACAGGTGGTACAGGAGGCGAATCTCAAAATCAAGTTGTGGGTAACAAGTCGTATAAGTTGAAAAAAGAGGATGTACGAAAGTTTTTACGAGAAGGTAAGTTTGTTCCTCTTGGTACACTTATGGTATTTTCGGATACTTATAATGACAGTGCATATACATCTAATTTTTGGCTTCCAGATAGTCGTTTGCGTTATCTGGATAGTTTAATAGACTCATTAACTAAATTTTTGAAGCCTAATGATGAGCTGGTTCGGAATTGATAATAAGAGAGTCATTATAAGCAAATAATAATAAGAGAAAAATATAAGAAATAATTATAATAGAATTAATTATAAAACAGAGGAAATAGTATGAGTGATAACGAAAAAACAAATGATGAAATAAATAATAATGAGATGACAAAAACATTTTATTCTTTTTTTAAGGACCATAATATAAAGATTCCGATCATTCAGAGGGATTATGCTCAGGGAAGAGATTCAGCAAAAGCGAAAAGCGTGAGAGAAAACTTTTTGGATTCTCTTAAAAACTCATTGTGTTTTCACAAAATATTGGATTTGAATTTTGTATACGGCACAGAAATGCAGGGAGGGGAGGAAGAAAAACCTACCTTCTATCCGGTAGACGGACAGCAACGTCTCACAACACTGTATCTGCTTCATTATTATTTATTTATAATGTCAGATAAAATAGAAGAACTGAAAAATTGTGGAGAGTTTTTATATGAAACTAGATCATCTGCACAGGATTTCTTTAGGTGGATTAGAAAATGTGATGATGTTTTTGTTAAAGTTATTAAAGAAGCTGATGATCTATCAAAGGAAATTAAAAACATGCCAGAGTATCAGGCTGTATGGAATACTGATCCGACAGTGACTTCTGCGATTACTATGCTGTCTGATATAAAAAAGAAATTTGGAAAAGATAGTAATGAGATATCAAAATACAGTGATCTGTTAATGGGGGAAGAATGTCCGATTCTTTTTTCTGTTATTCCACCTGAAAAGGGAGAAGAGGCTGCTGAAAAAGCGGATAAGACCTATATTCGAATGAATGCCAGAGGAAAAGAACTTGAGGATTTTGAGAATCTTAGAGCGGCTATAGATGGTATAAGGAATAAAATCCAAGACAATACGAACATTATAGAAAATTATGACAAGATTTATTTGGAAGATATTTTTAATTCTGTTAATAGTACCGATTTAAAAGAAGTAACCAATAGTATAAATCAAAAGAGTGAAAATATATTCAAGAATATTTTTAATATTTGTTGCCTTTCATTTGAAAATTATAAGTGTAAATTCCAGGGAAAAAAATCAGATTACAATTATTACATTTATAAAATGGCAAAGAGAAAGCCAGATGACTTAGTTGAATATAGTAACGATTTTCAAACTTACATTGATATTCTGGATTGTTATTTTTCATACAGAAAAGTTGGTTATGATTGCATATGTAATGAACTTGAATCAAACGCGAATCTTATTAATATTGAACAGAATTATTCAGAAGATGAAGCGGTAGTGCTATATTGTTATTTCTATAAAGAAAAACACAAAGAAGTTCCATCAAAGGATCAGGTAGATCTGCTTAAGTATGTTTTAGAAAATCTCGATGTTAAGAATTGGGGAAATTTACATCAGAATTTAAGATGTTTTTGTCAAAAAGTGAGTATTGCAGAGGATGTAATTAGCTATTTCAATAATCCTGAATATGATATAGATAAGAATGATCTTCCTGATAATAATTTAGATGATCTTGGTGTTAGACTTAAAGAACAGCGTATAAAAGCAAAGTTATTAAAATCGAATAATCTTGATAATAAGTATTTTGAAGAATATGAGAAATGTATTAATGGAAGAAAACTTCAATTTACACTGTATTTAGCAGGATACTGGAAAGAGGATTCCCAGAATTCTAATGGAGATTTTTCAAAACTTGCTGGTAAGGATGGAGAGGTTGGCTATCTAAAAAAAGCCCAGAAGTGGCTTATTAAAGATGAAATTGTAAATTATCTAATTACTAATAAAGCTACACAGGAATATAAAGATAGACTAGAGTTTTTGAAAAAATATGCAATATCTGCATATTATGATAAGAATCAGGGAACACTTTCGAGTGCGGAGGGGATTCGTAATAATTGTGTTGACCAAAGACATATCTGGAATTCATCACTATGTTTTTGGACAGATGAAGATGAAAAGAAGTTTGAGGATGTAGAAGCAAGATGCGAAATATTAAAGCGTACTTTTGAAATAGAAGATGTTAAATATCAAGAAATGTATAAAAAACTATCAGAAGAAGAGGCTTATAAGGCTTCTTGGCTAAAGTATGCAGTGATAAATGATTACGAAGAATTGTTAAAGTATAGCTTAAAAATAGAAAAAGATGAATTAATGATTGGAGTCCCGGGAGGGTTTGAGAGTATTAAATGGCGCCCATATTTTCTATATGTCGTTAAACTTAAACATCCAGAATGGAAATGGGGAGATGAAAAATTTCAAAAACATGATGTATTTTGGGATGGAAAATATATTCGTAAAAGTTGTGATGAAGGGTTTAAAATTGAAGTAGACACATATGATTTTACGTATAATAACCAGAACTATATTTATAAAAATAATTATACATACAATATGAATTTAAGATATGAGGATGTTGTTAAGATAGGACAAAGTTCTAAGGATAATTGTTTGATAAATGTAAAGGATGAAAAAGATAAAAATGATAATTCAAATATCAGGCATTTATATGAGAGATATACAAAAGAATCTGGTGATGAAATACATATAAAAAGGGAAGTCTTTGATATGACAGACTATGTTAAAAATGTACTATCCAGATGTGATATAGAAAAAAATATAATGGAAAATAAAACAAAAGATTATTATTTATATTTATATTACATGTATAAGAAAGATGATAATAAAAATCCATTAGGTGATTATGAAAAAGAAGGTGGAAATAGTCATACATGGAAAAAAGAAAACAAAGAAACCGTTCAAGCATGTCTAAAATATGAAACGTTAAATTTAGATAATATATAATTTTGTAACGAATAGTATTTCGAGAAAAGGTTTAGAAAACTATGTCAAAGTACAAGTTTTTTGCAACTGTATATGATAAGATGATGGATAACATCGATTACGAGGGCTGGAAGTTTTATCTGCTGCAGCTGTTCTTTAAGTATGGTGTTGAACCATGTTCTAAGGTGACAGAGCTTGGATGTGGAACTGGTATGATGACCAGACTTCTGGATGGAGATGGATTCAGGATGACTGGAATTGATATATCAGAGGATATGCTTGAGGTGGCCAGGAGCAGGAGTGCACGAAATATAAAATACCTTCATCAGGATATGAGGAGCTTTGAGTTTTCTGAAGAACAGGATGCAGTTATAAGTATCTGTGACAGTATGAATTATCTTCTGACTGTTGATGACTTATCTAAAACAATGAAGTCAGCTTGGAATAGTCTTAAGTCAGGAGGTGTATTTATCTTTGATCTTAAGACAGAGTTCTTTTATAGAAAACAGCTGGACGGAAAAAAGTTCACAGAGGACCTTGGTAATGTGAGCTGTGCTTGGCGGAATAAATATGATAAGAAGAATCATATTCATACATATTACTTAGACTTTAGTAATGGAGAAAAGGAAGAACATATACAGAAGGTTTTTAATGCTGATGAGATAAAGGAAGCGGCTATGCGGGCTGGCTTTGATAGAGCGACAGTATATGATGCATTTTCATTTGATAAGCCAAAGAAAAAAAGTAACAGGATATATGTGGTGCTAAGAAAGTAAATGGTTTCTTAGAAATAAATTTTTCTTTGTAGCTAAAAGTGTTTGTTAGAGAAAACTACGAATTGGGTTTAAGTTTTAAATAGAAAATTTAAGCATATATAAATTTACTATTGATTTTTTTGTTTTTGTATCTATAATAATTGTCGTGAGAAAAACAGAATATTATATATTTTAAAAGCAATGGCGCTTTGAGTTCAGGCTCGAAGTGCCTTTTTTATATCATAAGAAATTGTTTTG
>CACZRU010000073.1 GCA_902783605.1 uncultured Lachnospiraceae bacterium | reverse complement strand
TTCCTTTGCTTTTACTACTAATTTTTTATCTCCGACAGATATACCTATTACCAGCTCATCTATCTCAATATTCTCATTTCTTTCTTTTATTATATTTCCTCTGAAGTAACCAGTATAATTCTTATTCCCAGGTTTAGTTATAACACATTCTATATACTTGTCCTTTTCTGAGGTGAAATTTGTATATATTTCTTTAACCTCATAAATATCCAAAGAGTACTTTTTATTGAATATAACTATAATCTCAATTATTACTGCAATTACAGTTATTGGAATAAAAACTTTAGGATTTCCTGCTATTAAGAATATACTAAAAAATAAAACTGTACCTATAATTCCATACGAACAGATCATATCAAAAGATTTTAAGTATTCTTTCCATATTATTTTTTGTAATCTTTTATCTTCTTCTATTTGTAGTTTTACTTTATCGTTCATACTAAATCACTTCTATAAAAATTTGCGATATAAATTTGCAATTTACATGTTTTATAAACCTGTAAGATATTTCCCCCTCCCTAGTTTTGGGAAAGAGACTGCTTTCCAAATATATCATATTTTTGATACTCTGAACAGAAAAAAGCGTCTATGATCTGATTGATTACTCATAGACGCACTGTTGCAATAGAAATGCTTTTCATTTATATTTTATTCACAACCACTTAAAACCATTAATTTACTTATCCTCTGCCACTCTTCTTGTCCAGTCATAAGGCGTGCTCTGATATACGTAATAATTCAGCCAGTTTGTATAGAGTGTATTTGCGTGACATCTCCAGGACTTTACTGGTGGTCTTGTTGCATCATCGTCTGGATAGTAATTCACAGGTATATCTGGTTCTATTCCCTTACCAAGGTCCCTGTGGTATTCCTGATCAAGGGTCAGTGTATCATACTCTGGATGACCGGTTATAAATATGTTTTTACCTGCATCGCCTACGATGATATATGGTCCACATATAACTGAATCAGCAAGGATTACAAGATCAGGATTGTTACGAACTGCTACAGCATCTATACCTGTATAACGACTGTGTGGTGCAAGGAAGGTATCATCAAAGCCACGAACAAGTTCCTGACTCTTATGCATCGTATGATGCTCATAAATACCCGAAAGCTTCTTTGGAAGCTCGTATTTATTAATTCCATAATGATAATAAAGACCAGCCTGAGCTCCCCAGCATATATGCAGGGTTGATGTTACATTCTTATCTGCCCAGTCCATTATCTTGGTAAGCTCTTCCCAGTACTCGACATCTTCAAACTTCATCTTCTCAACAGGTGCACCTGTTATGATCATTCCGTCCCATTTTCTCTTTCTTACTTCCTTAAAGCTGGAGTAGAACCTCTCCAAATGATCCCTTGAAGTATGCTTTGATTCATATGATACAGTCCTGACAAATGTTATGTTAACCTGAAGTGGAGTATTGGAAAGACTTCTAAGCAGCTGAAGTTCAGTATCTTCCTTAAGTGGCATCAAGTTAAGTATCAATATGTCTATTGGTCGAATATCCTGACTGTTGGACCTATTTTCGTCCATGACAAAGATATTCTCTTCCTCAAGTATTTGTTTTACTGGTAAATCATTGTCTATTCTAATTGGCATTTTATCTTTTTCCTCTATAAAGAATTTTTTATAAGATTATTTTAAGAATAATTCAAAGATTTTTAAAAAAAATTTTTGAGTTATATTGTAAAACTAACAATTTTATGTAAACTGATTATTCTTGAACATTTCTTCGGAAATGATTGGCACGCCCAGACTCTTCGCTTTCTTATTTTTTGAAGAATTGGAATTAATGTCATTATTAATCAGGGCTGTGGTCTTGGCACTGACTGAACCAGCAACCTTTCCACCTCGGTCTTCTATTTCCTTCTTTAGAGCATCTCTGTTAGGGTAGGTTTCCAGAGAGCCCGTTATAACAAATGTCATTCCCTCCAGATCCTGTTCGGAGGTATTCTCTTCTATTACAAATTCTATCTCAGACAGGAGTCTTTCAACCTCTGCCCTATTGTCCATATCTTTAAAGTATGCACTGAAATCGCGGGCCAGTACATCGCCTACCTGGTCAATCTCCACCAGGTCTTCTGGCACAGCGTTCATTATAGCACTAAAATCACTCTTATACGCTTTAACTATCAACTTAGCATTAGCAACTCCAAAGCCTGCAATTCCAAGTCCATAAAGAAATGAAGCCATATCAGCCTTTCGTGATGCATCGATTGCTTTAATCAGTTTGTCATAGGACTTTTCGCCAAAACCTTCGAGATTTATTATTACCTCTCTATGCTCAGACAGGTGATATATATCTGATAATCTGTGAAGTATTCCTGCTCCAATGAATCTCTCAATTGTTGCCTCTGACATGCCATCTATATTCATAGCATTTCTTGACACAAAAAGCGAAAATAGTTTTATGTTCTTCGCTGGACACTGAGGATTGATACAGTTAAGTGTCTCAGTACCATTTTCATTCTTTATCTCAGTTTTTCCGCCACATGCAGGACAGGTGTCAGGCACCACTACCGAGTCCGACTTTGTTAGGTTCTCGGACAGCTGAGGTATTATCATATTTGCCTTATAAACCTTTATTCTGTCGCCGATTCCCAGCTTCATATCTCTGACATATGTGATATTGTGAAGACTGGCACGACTTACATCTGTACCCTCCAGCTCTACTGTATCAAAGATAGCAACTGGGTTAATCAGTCCTGTTCTCGAAGGGCTCCACTCTATATCACGAAGGGTAGTCTCTGCCTGCTCGTCTCTCCATTTAAATGCGATTGCATCCCTTGGGAATTTAGCAGTTGTTCCAAGGCTTTTGCCATAGGCTGTATCATCAAAGCTCAGCACAAGACCATCCGTTGGGAAGTCATTATCTGGTATCTTCTCAGAAAATACTCGGACAGTCTCTGGAAGTGTTTCAGCGGTAACTTCCATATATTCCACTATGTCAAATCCCAGACTACTGAGATATTCAAACCTCTTCTGGAAGCTGTTCTCAAAGCTGTCCAGCAGTTCCCTGTCCTCAGGCTCAACCATTGAAAATGCGTAGAATCTGACGGATCTTTCGGCCGTAATCTTACTGCTAAGCTGGCGGACAGAACCACTGCAGAGGTTTCTAGGATTCTTATATTTTGCATCTGCATCTACTATTGAAGCATTTATCTTCTCAAAATCCGAATAGGTGATTATTGCCTCACCCCTGATTGTAAGCTTCCCTTTATAACTAATAGATGCAGGGATATTAACAAAGGTTCTTGCATTGGCAGTAATAACCTCGCCAATTTCTCCATTTCCACGAGTAACTGCTTTGACCAGTTTTCCTCCTTCATAGGTAAGAACAACAGTAAGTCCATCCATCTTCCAGGATAGAAGTCCTTTCTTGTCGCCCAGCCAGGAAACAAGAGCATCTACCTCCTTGGTCTTATCCAGAGACAGCATCTTTGCCGGATGCTTCTCTTTTGGAAGTTCACTCACCACTTCGTAACCTACATTTTGAGTAGGGCTGTTCGCAAGTACCATTCCTGTCTCATCCTCAAGTGCAAGCAGTTCATCATAGAGCTTGTCATACTCAAAGTTACTCATTATCTCCACATCTTCAGCATAATAAGCCTTTGAAGCTTTGTTCAGAATTTCAACTAATTCCTTAATTCTGTTAATCTTATCTGTGGATGTATTAGCTGTATTATTTGTATTCTCTTTTTTATTATCTGATTTATTCATGGTTATATACTATTTCCAAATTTTTATAAAATACATTTTTTCTATATATCTATAACTGAATTCTATAAGCAGTACTAAGCGCAGCCTATAATTTTATTCACTTTTATTTTTCTGTTATTCATATATTTTTATATATTATTCATCTGCAGCTACAGCCTGCCTGAGAATCTTCTCTTCATTTTGGGTAAGCTTACGATACTCACCAACTGGAAGATTGCCAAGACCTATATTCATTACACGGACCCTCTTCAGGAAGGTAACTCTGTATCCAAAATATTCACACATCCTTCTAATCTGTCTATTGATTCCTTCTGTAAGGATAATGCGAAATGTGTTCTTTCCGGTCTGCTGGACGGTGCATTTCTTGGTCATACGGATTTTTTTATTATCTGCGGATTCATTATTACTTTGACCTACTTTTTGAAAATCAGATTCTATCTCTAATGGAACACCATTCATCATGCCCTTTACAAATACTGCAGTCAGTGGTTTATCAACCCTGACAACATACTCTTTTTCGTGATTATTCCTGGCTTTTTGAATTTTATTAGCCAGCTCGCCATCATTTGTAAGAAGTACAAGCCCCTGAGAATTCTTATCCAGTCTACCTACATAATAAAGCATATCAGGATAGTCCAGTTTTCTAAAAATACTGTCCTTATCAGCATCCTTTGCCGTACATACAAGTCCGAGTGGTTTATTATAGGCTAAGATAACTCTCTCAACCTCATCCACTGAAACTGGCTGTCCCTTGTAGAGAACCTCATCACCCGGCATAACCCTGTCACCATTAGTGGCTGGTGTTCCATTTAGCAAGATTTCTCCATTCTGGATTGCCTCATCAGCCTTACGACGGGATAAAACCCCTGCCTGGCTAAGATATTTATTTATACGGATACCATCTTGTTCCAAAATAATACTTCCTATTCTAATTTATATATCTAATTTATATATCTAATCTGTATTTCTAATCTATATTTCTGCTCAATATTTCTTTTTAATTTGCCGTATATAATATAGTTTTTCAAACAAAAAACCAAATTACAATATACCATTTTCCAAGGATTTATTCAAGAAAACCAATTTCCACTCTTTCTTAATATTTTTAAATCAATCGCATAAAAAACTTAAAAAAATTAAAAAAACAGTAGCATTTATAGGTGTAAAGGTTTATAATGCAAAGAGTTATGGGTTTTTGAACTATTTAAATTATAAATAAATGAACGGAGAAATGTCATGGACAAGATTGATTATAAGATTATTTCATTATTACAGGAAAATGCTAGATATCCGCTGAAATACCTTGCTGAAAAGGTATTCTTATCCTCTCCTGCTGTTTCAGCAAGAATTGAAAGACTTGAAAAGCAGGGAATCATTACAGGCTATCATGCCAACCTGGATTCAGTCACTCTGGGATATCACATTACGGCATTTATTAATCTTACACTTGAACCACATCAGAAGGTTGAATTTTATCCATTTATAGAAGCTTGTCCAAATGTACTTGAATGCAACTGCGTTACTGGTAACTACTCAATGCTTATCAAGGTTTGCTTTCCTAGCACTCAGGAACTTGATATCTTCATTGGAAAACTTCAGACCTATGGAAAGACTGAGACTCAGATTGTTTTCTCTACACCTGTACAGCCGAGAGGAATTGACATCTCTGTTTTGAATAATGTGAATCTGGATGATGAAGATGGTGACGGAAATGATAAGTCTTCAAATACTAACGATTAGTTATTCTTTATAAAATAACCAAAAAAGCTCTGTTCAATGAACGGAGCTTTTTATTATACTTCTTTAAATATTTTCCTTTATACTCTTTAATATGATAGCTGGCTACTTTATAAAGCTACTTTATAAAGCTACTTTATAAAGCTTCTATAGAATTCTCTGTCCTAGAAACTCCTCTCCTAAAAATTTCCTCCGTTCCAGCCCCAGTCTGTAGTAGCTCTATACTCTACATATATGTTTGCTGCTGGAATTCCAAGCTCTTCTTCAAATATCTCACATATTTTTGCAGTCATCTCTTCACTGGCAGATGAGTTAGAACTTCCAAAAATATCTACTGATACATACGCACCCTTCTCCAGCTTATTTCCTGCGAAATATAATGTATACTCGTCATCAATACCTATCATGACGTATCTCTCTGGCTTGCCAATAATTGATGCAGCTGCACCAAGCTTAGCCTTAATAGCTTCTTTCTTCTCTTCACTCATTTTTACTGTTATCTTTGAATCAATAAATGGCATGTTTCTACCTCCCCTAATACAAATTTTTTTTAGTTATTTAATCTGTCTAAGAACTCCTTAAAGGCTGGATCCTGTTCAGCACATTTGTCCTCATTATCCTTAACCATTTTGTACAGATCCTGAATATCTGAAGTTCTATTGACCTTCTCAATGTAGTCATTAACCTCATTTCCAAGCATTGAATTATCGATAAGATAGTTATTACCTTTCTTTACTACATAGAATGGTCCCATTATATCAAGTGGTGTCGACTCAATGCTGACAATGGAAATGTTTGATACAACATAACATAGTGTAGAATCTTCATCCATTCCTTCTACTGTGTAGCAGTTGATGTTACTATAAGTAGTGATAATCTTAGACTGGCTCTGAACTGTAGCCATATTATCAAACTGACTTGGATCTGTCACACAGCTCTTAAGTGTATCCTGATCACTGGCTGCCATCGCGCTGAGGTATGTAATCATAAGAGCATTTATATCAGGATTTGCATTTGTCTGATATGAGAATCTGGTCGTAAACTTAAGATCCTGCTCTACCACCTCTCTCTTCTTATAAACCAAAAGGCCAAATACAACAAGAACAATTATGAATACTGCCCATATTGCAAGGAGCATCTTCTTCATCTTTACTTCTTTCGCCCTGTTTCGTGCCATATATAAAACCTCACTTTCTTTAAAAAGGGATTCCCTGTTATTTGCAACTATATAATTCTACTGCACCAGACGGGAATCGAACCCACGCACATGGCTCCGGAGGCCATTGCTCTATCCACTGAGCTACTGGTGCCCTTATAATCTAGTCTTAACACTTTCAATGTCAAGAGCTATCTGCTTAGTTAACTCATCTATACTGTCAAATCTCATCTCTGGCCTGATAAAATGCTCCAGCTCAAGCAGTACTCTTTTTGCATAGATTTCTTCACCACTATAATCCAGCATAAATGTTTCTACTGTTGGTACTTCACCATCATCTATCGAAGGTCTGATTCCAATATTGGTTACACCTCTATATAACTCAGGTGTTCCACCCTCATGGAATATATATACATTACTAGAATAAACTCCAAATCTAGGAAGCAGTCTATTGTGTTCATAGCCAACATTTATAGTAGGATAACCAAATGTTCTTCCCAGCTGAAGCCCTGGTTCAACATCCCCTAGAATACTATAGTTTCTGCCCAGCAGTTCATTTGCCTTATTAATGCAGCCTTCTGAAAGATACTTCCTAATGAGAGATGAACTTACTATCTCTCCACCTTGACTGAGTTTTTCATGAATGTTACACTCAAAACCATATTTTTCGCCTAGCTGCTGAAGTATACTGACATCTCCGCTTCGTTTTGCACCAAATCTAAAATCCTGACCTACTGAAATATATTTAACATTATACTTATAAACCAAGATGTCCCTGACAAACTCCTCGGCAGTCATAGTACAGATATCTTCAAGATTCAGATAATCGAGAGATATATCAGCCTCTTCGAGAAAATTATAAAAGAAGAACTCATCATCTATTTCTGTAAAAATAGAATCCTCATCTGTCTTTATTTTTAGACAAATAGCCCTATATCCCTTAGATCTGCTCTCATTTATTATATCATCCAGCAAAATACGATGTCCCAGATGAAAGCCATCAAACTTACCAATGGTAAGGGCTGTTGTTATTTCTGCTTTTTGTTCAGCTGCATTCATAGCATCTTAAAAACCTTATAGTCGTTTTTTTCTTTATCAAATGAATATAGAGCCTTAAGCTCGTTGTTCTGATAAACTCTAATGAACTCAGCATTTTGCAGTTTATCAGTCCAATGCTTCAAATGGTCATCATCTTCAAAATTTTGAATATTTAAACGATTTCCATTCTGTAAATACTTCTCACCAGATTTATTAATCGTTACTCTTGGAAAAGCTTTAAGTATCTCATCCATTGGAAGAACTGTTTCTCTCAGTCTATCCTCTTCTCTCAAAGTCTGCAGATCAGAAAGCCTGTATCCATCTTCACTCTTTAAACCATTAACTTCATCTCGAAGAAGTCCTGACATTACAGCTCCAGTTCCCAGCTTTTCACCTATATCTCTGATCAGACTCCTGATATAGGTTCCCTTAGAGCATTCAACCTCAAATGATATTTCATGATTTTTGAAATCAATATCTATCAGTTCCAGCCTATATATACTCACTGGTCTAGGCTCTCGCTCTATGATAATCCCTGCACGGGCATATTCATAAAGTTTTTTTCCATTTACCTTAATAGCTGAATACATAGGAGGTATCTGCATTGAATCTCCAAGAAATCCATCGAATGTTTCTTCAAGCAAATTCCTAAGAGCATCTTCATCCTTGAAAAACATTTCAAGTTCTTCATCTTTTTTAACCTTATTCAATACGCCAGAAACATCATCTGTATCTGAAGTAAATCCTAATTTCATCTTAGCAATATATGTTTTACTCTTAGATATAAGTATGTCGGCCAGCTTTGTTGCCTGCCCCAGGCACACCAGAAGTACGCCTTCTGCCATAGGATCTAATGTTCCAGTATGTCCTATTCTCTTCTGTCTGTATATGCCTCTCATCTTAGCTACAACATCATGGGAGGTAAAGCCGGCTTCCTTATATACATTTACAATACCATTAAAATCATTTTGCATTCATCTGTTCCTCAACCATGGCAATTATCTTAGCGAGAACAGACTCATATTTTTCTGAGCTTTCAAACCCCGCAGCCATAACATGTCCGCCACCGCCAAAGCTTGACGCTATCTTGCTTACATCTACAAAGCTCTTTGCCCTCAGGCTGTACTTATAATTCTTTCTAGCAAGGTGATATGTAAATATTGCAACTTCTACTCCCTCTGTCAGGCGAAGCTGCTCAACAATACCATCTGTATCAAGAGAGGAACATTTTAATTCTTTAAATAAATCTCTGGTTATAATACCTGATATAATCTTCCCATCTGAGTGAAGCTTAGATTCAAGTACGACCTTAGCCATAAGCTTATTCTGCTGATAGCTCTTTTTGTAAAATGTACCATCAATGATAACATCTGCTTTAACACCCTTTTCGAGAAGTATTCCCGCTATCTCCATAGTCAGACGATTAGTATTTGAATACTTAAAAACTCCAGTATCATGTACCATACCAAGATACAGACACTCGGCAGTCTTCTGACTAACTTTATCCATATCTATCAGGTCACACATGGTCTCACATGCGCTCGAACGACCTGCAGATACATAGCATAAATCTCCAAAGCCAGGATTGCTAACATGGTGGTCAATACATACAGTTGAAATAGCATTATTAAATGTATCACTGAATGCTCCAAATCTATCAAGACTGGAAACATCCAACGAAATTGCCAGATCATAACCCTCATTTTCAGGTTCATGCTTAACCTTATCAGTTCCATTTAGAATGTTAAATGAGGAAGAAAACTCTTCTAGATAAACCTGAACTACCTTATCTTTATAGTTTTCAGTTATGTAATTGTACATTGCCAGCGTTGATCCAACGCAGTCACCATCAGGATGAATGTGGCCGAGAATTGCAATCTTCTTAGCCGCTGATATCATCTGGTGAAGCTTCTTGGACTTCTTAATTATATCCCCTGCCACTATAATCTCCCTTCTGCTACATTAAACATATAAATGTTAAAAAGGTTACTTATTCGTTATCATCTTCTGTATTATCTTCAGTATCTTCTGTATCTTCTTCTATTTCTTCTTCTGTTTCTTCTTCTGTTTCTTCAGCTTCTGAACTGCTGCTTCCAACAATATCATCAATCTTCTTGGACATCATAACACCATATGCAATGGAGTCATCCAGGATAAATCTTATCTCTGGTGTGTTACGCATATTAAGTGACTCAGCAAGTCTTTTTCTGACAAAACCCTTTGCGCTGTTAAGTCCCTCTATAGTCTTCTCACCAGACTCCTTATCTCCAAGAACTGATATATAACATTTACATTCCTTAAGATCATTTGTTACATCAACCTTTGAAACAGAAACCAGAGAATTAACTCTTGGATCCTTAATCTCAAATTCGATTACATGACTGATAACTCTCTGTACATCGCTGTTGATCCTGGAACCCCTTGAATTATTTTTTTTCATCTTACTCCTTAGTCTCTAGGTATCTCTACCATCTTATATACTTCAATCACATCCTGCTCCTGAAGATCTGCAAAACCGTCAAATACAACACCACACTCGTAGCCGGCCTTAACTTCTTTTGCCTCATCCTTGAATCTCTTAAGAGAAGCAATCTTTCCATCCCAGAGGAGATCCTTACCACGAGTAATTCTTGCTGACGCATTTCTCTCGATTACACCATCATCTACACGAACACCAGCGATTGTTCCAGCGCTTGATGATTTAAAGAGCTGAAGGATTGTACCTTTTCCGATAACCTTCTCTTCATAGATAGGATCAAGCATACCCTTCATAGCCGCTGTAATATCATCTATCGCATTATAGATAACGCTGTAAAGCCTGATATCAATCTTTTCTGAATCAGCAAGCTGTTTTGCCATAGCTTCTGGTCTAACATTGAAACCAATGATAATTGCACCTGAAGCTCCAGCAAGGCTTACATCACTCTCATTAATTGCACCAACTCCGGAGTGGATGCATCTTATTACTATTTCTTCATTGCTGAGCTTAAGCAGACTCTGTTTCAGTGCTTCTACAGAACCCTGAACATCGGCCTTGATAATAATATTAAGCTCTTTAAGTGTACCCTCCTGCATCTGGCTGAAGATATCATCAAGTGACATCTTTGCCTTTGTCTCAGCAATCAGGTTATCTTTATTTCTTGTAAGGAAGGCATCACTAATATTTCTTGCTTCCTTTTCATTAGCAGTAGCTATAAATGTTTCACCTGTATTTGGAACAGCTGGAAGTCCAGTTACCTCTACTGGTGTTGAAGGTCCTGCTGTTTTAAGATTCTTCTGCTTATCACTGATCATGGTTCTTACACGTCCATGAGTTTCGCCGATTGCAATAAAGTCTCCTACCTTAAGTGTACCCTTCTGAACAAGAAGTGTAGCTACAGGACCACGACCCTTATCAAGCTTAGCCTCAATAACAAGACCTCTTGCTCTTCTATCTGGATTAGCTTTAAGCTCAAGAATATCGCTTGTGAGAAGGATCATCTCAAGAAGGTTATCAATACCTTCATGTGACTTAGCAGATACAGGACAGAATATAGTATTTCCACCCCAGTCCTCTGAAACGAGTTCGTACTCTGTAAGCTCCTGCATAACTCTTTCTACATTAGCGCCCGGCTTATCTATCTTATTTACAGCAACTATAATCTCGATGCCTGCAGCCTTTGCATGGTTGATAGCTTCTACAGTCTGAGGCATAACACCATCATCAGCAGCTACAACAAGGATTGCAATATCAGTAGCCATAGCACCTCTGAGTCGCATAGCCGTAAATGCTTCATGTCCTGGTGTATCAAGGAAAGTGATAGATCTATCATTAACCTTTACAGTATAAGCACCTATATGCTGTGTAATACCACCAGCTTCACCCTCTGTTACGCTTGTTTTACGAATTGCATCAAGAAGTGAAGTCTTACCATGGTCTACATGTCCCATAACGCAGACAACTGGAGGTCTTGTAACAAGAGAATCTTCTGGATCTTCAACATCCCTAAGCGCCTCTTCTACAATATCTATCTTTTCTTCCTGCTCACAAATGATATCATACTCGAGAGCCATCTCTTCAGCTTCTTCGTAAGTGATATCTGTATTTACTGTAACCATTCTTCCTGCAAGGAACAGCTTTTTAAGGAGTTGTCCTACAGGCTGCTTAATCTTAGAAGCAAATTCACCGATAGTAAGTGTTTCTGGAAGTGTTACAGTTTTAATAACTATCTCTTCCTTCTTCTCCTGCTTTTTAGGCTGTTTCTTTCTTCTTTCACCCATATCATCCATGTTTCTGAGATCATTCTTCTTTGATCTCTTCTCATCACGTCTAGTACGGGATTCTCTGTTTTCTCTTCTCTCTTCTTTTTCCTTATCTCTTGACTTATCGCCCTTTCTACCTGAGTTTTTCTTGCTTTCTACTGGTACATCAGCAGCCTCAGTTTTTCCTGGACGAGGTCTTCTATCAGAGTTTCTATCAGAGTTTCTATCAGAGTTTCTATCAGAGTTTCTATC
>CACZRU010000072.1 GCA_902783605.1 uncultured Lachnospiraceae bacterium | reverse complement strand
GTTCCCTCTCCAAAGCCTTCTCCAGTAACAGAAAACGGACTTCCACCTCCAAAACCGCCCGTTCCTTCAGAGAAACCAACTCCGGATATATCTCCAAATGCCGAGTCTAAATTGGCACTAACTGCTTCTGAACCACTTTCCAGACTCTGCTGTCCTTCATCAATCAAATCATACAAGCTTTCATTCAGAGATTCTGCCTTTTGAGTTCCTTCTCTTCTAGCTGAAGAACCAAAGTCTGCTATACTGTCCATCCTGTTAAACGCATCTATTACATCATCATTTTTTGAAATCTGTTCCTTTGCTTTATCGGTCATTTCAGACATTATCTGCTGACCAGTTTCCAGTTCAGGTTTTACTTCATTTTCATTAAATTCATTCGCATCTGCAATAACCCCTTCCTGAACACTTCGAGCTGCGTTTAATATCTCATCATCCACACCAGCTGGAAGGGAGTCCAGTATCTCGGCCATCGCGCGAGACTCATTTGCAGAGAATTCTGATAATTCCACAGATTTCTCAATATGATCATTTGCTTCGTCTTTCATCGAACGAAGACTTTCCAGTTTACTCCCCATACGCACCCCACCTTTACAATACTATCTTCTTAGTACCTTCTGATATGAGGAACCATCACTCAGTGTACTTTCTATTTTTGATATAAGTCCCTGTATAATAGTCAATTTGCTATTATATACATTTGCTTGAGACTGAAGAACTGATGCCTGCTGCATAGCAGTACGTCCAAACATATTTCCTGACGCTTGACTAAACGTTGCTGATACAGAATTACGATCATTAACTTTTTTCTGCAGATCATTTGCTTCAGCTATCATTTCACTTTTAAGCTGATTTAATTCATTTCTGACAGCATCCATATCAGCCTGAACCTGATTCATTGAACTTTCAATCTGCTGTAATACAGAATTATATTGCTGATATTTCTGTCTTGCCTGTTCTGCATCTGATTTTAACTGATTAGCTCTTTGATAAAGCATCTGAAGTCTCCGAACAGCCGCAGAAGTATCTGCTCCTTCCGGTGCACTATTCACCATATTTTGTGCCGATGCTATTTCTCTTTGTACCTGCTCAAATTCACGTCTAGCATCGTCATATTCTCTCTCTGCTTCATAGACTTTCTGACTAACTTCATTATACCTTGACTGCAGTTCCTGCATTGTCTGTTTGTCTTTTTCGTATCTAGAACAACCTTGATCTGTTCTACTTTTGTATTGTTCAAGTTCTGCCATATCTTTTACCCCATTTCATCATTTAAAATAAGCCAAATAACTTCCCTTTTTTTCCTTTTGGATTATTATTTGAACCATTATTTGAACCATCATCAGGATTAGTATTATCCTGTCCACCCTTGTTCCCCTTGTTACCCTTGTTTCCTTTGTTGCCTTTATTTCCCTTATTACCTTTGTTTCCTTTATCTCCCTTATTACCGTTTTTCCCAGAATTATCTGTCATATTTCCACCCATTTCTGAATCATCTAAGTTTTGGTAATATGGATTTAAATCAGCATATGGATTACCTATCGTATTTTGATTAACTCCAGGATTCACATTAGGATTCATATTTTGATTTACATTAGAAGTCACATTAGGAGTTACATTAGGAGTCACATTAGAATTCATATTTCGATTCATCTGCGGATTAATATCTGCATTGGCTCCACGATCATTAATCGGGAATAAATTTATCACACCAGATTGACCACTTTGTTGATTACTATTCGAATTCATTTCTTCCGGCTCAAAATTATGCGGAATTGGCGTTGTTGGCCTTGTTTTCTTCGCATATGGATTCGGATTTGTTGGGCCTGGCTGCACTGATTGTGGCATCGGTTTTGTCGGCCCCGGCTGTACTGATACATCACTCTGAATATTTATGGAGTTATCTGCTCCTTGGTTTCGAGTATAAATCTGAGCATCAAAATGATTTCCCGAATTATTATCTGTATTATTATCTATATTGTTATTTGAATTATTATCAAAACTGTTATCTATATCATTATCTAACTTAGAATTAGCATTTTCTTTTATAGATTCAGTTGCTGATTCTGTTACAGATTCTGTTGCAGGTTTAGCTACTGGTTCAGCTGCAGGTTCAGCCTTCTTGCTATTTCCCTGTATATCTTCTTCTGTCAGATGATAATAAGGTTCATAATTCAACTCATCTGAATTATCCGTAATCTCAGCACCTAAAGAACTCCAATACTTATCAACGCTATTCTTGATCGATTTTGCTTGTATAAATTGTTTTGTCAATTCTACCAGCTGAGATCTTGTAAGTTCATTTATCTGCTGTTCTTGTTCCTTATTTTTATTTATCTTTTCAAGTTCTGCCTGTGTTCTCTCTATTTCAAGTTTTAGAGCTTCAATCTTTCGCTCTTGCTCATTTTTCTGCTGCTCATAATCTCGAATTCTTTCTTCCGAATTTTTATATTTGCCTTCTTTATCCTTAAGATCAACAAAAAGCTCATGCATTTTTTCAGCAACTTGTTTTGACGTTGCTAATGGTTTTTTTATCTGATCAACAGAGCTTACTATAAATGAAACAGAAACATCATCACCGCTTCCCTTTTGACTTATTCTCATAAGAGATTCGTCTATTGATTTTTTATATGCTTCAGCTTCATATTTAAAGAACCAGTCAGCTATATTATAGAAAAAGTTATTGAGACCATTTTCATCATAACTTTCTTCAACACCATCGGAAGCTACAAAGGCAGCTACAGGGACATCAGTGTCGTAATGATACCTAAAACTTTCTATAGCATCACTTGCACAGATAGAAGTAGACCTGTTACCAACACAGCCCTCACTATCTTCTGGAATCGGATTTTCGTAAATGCCATTCTTACGAACAATTACACAGCTTCCATCACCTATCTGAATTCCAAACCAGAACCCTTCTAAAAACACAGTCATAATAAGTGTACATCCGTAAACCTTGTGTGTTTTTTTATTTGCTCTTAAGAGCTTCTGAACATTTTCATCAAGTGGAGCAAGTTCAGAATCTGTAAATGGATTCTCTCTAACATGTAAATCCACCGTTGCATTCCACTGAAAGATAATACTCTTCTCAATTTCAAGAATAACTCTGTCAGGCGATTGTTTGAGATTGTATATACCTTCTCCATTACAGCTTAAAACGCTTCTAACAACATTGATTGCTGCCTCGCATGCCAGCTTAGCACCCTGTGCACTACGAAAACAATTTTTGTCCCCATGCCCATCACATATAACAGCTATTGCTATACTGTCATCTATATATTTATCAGAATAGTCTTCACATTCCATACCTTTTTGAACATGAGACGCTCCAATATGGTGATCATTAAACACTCTATACTTACTTTTCATTCAGTACCTCACTTTTAACAATCAAACTTGATTATTTCCCATATATACTAAAACTTAAAATCATTCTCCCAATCAATATCATCCAAACCAGGAATCGAAGGATTTGCTCCCGCTGTAACATCAACACCCGACTGACCAGCACCGCCTGGAGCAGCACCTCCTGGAGCAGCACCTCCTGGAGCAGCACCAACATTTCCCCCTGGAGCAGTTCCAGGATTATATACTGGCTCAGGATCGCCATAATTATTAGCCGCTGAAGGCTGCTGTGCGCCATTATAATTCGAACCAAATGAAGTTCTGTTATCAGGTGTCTGAGATGCACTTGCATTCTGTAATGATCCCTGCTGTGTAACAAAATCAACACCAGTAAGTGTTACTAATTCTATCTGCTTTGTAAGGATATTTGTATTTTTAGCCGCCAAAACCATCTTTTCATTTGCAGTAAAATCAGTTAATGCCTGTTTTACCCATGGGTCATCTATCGCATCTTTTCCAATAGCTATAGCAGCTTTTGTAGCATAATTAAACCATGCATTATGCTTTAACTGATTCAGACTATCTTTATAGTACCCAACATCTGTTGGCTTTCCATCTGTCATAAATATAATAAGCGGAGTATAAGCACCAGCAGCAGATTTAAGAAATGCGCTTCTTGACAATTTCTTGTTAAGCTCGTCAAATGCATTTCCATAATTTGTAGCACCACCAACCTGATTAATGTCGCTATAATTATATGTCGAAACTGGCTGTGGTTCTAATGTTGCCCAAGTTGCCTCTGCATTAAACATAAGAAGTGCTATCTTTATCTGTGCATTAGTATTACTTGCTTCCCTCTTCTTTAATTCAGGAATCAATGTTCTTACAGCATCATTTACCGCACCAATTCTATCGCCATGCATACTTCCAGAAGTATCAACCACGAAAAATACAACCATCGCTCTTTTCACAAGATTTGTTTCAATAGTACTGATATCCGGTGTATCATCAATTGTTCTTGTCACATCTTCTTGAACCGGATTATCATCTCCATCTAGTGAAGGAAAATCAAATCCCTCCCAAAATCCATCTGCCATTTTTATACCTCGCTATCTAATTTATTTAAAACTATTCCACACATAAATTAATATATTTCAGCTGTAGTTCCACCAAAATCTATCTTTACTCCCGGCGCTATTCTCGTATATTGTCCTTTAGTAATAACATTATGGTCGCCACTAGGACTTGTTACTGTCCAGTCTTTATCAGAAAGATTTCCCAGTCCCAATACCGTCTTATCGGAAAGACTTGCCTTAACCACACCTGCCACCTTATGATAATCAGCACTAAACTGATCAACATGACAATCATAAATCTCAGTATCATTGGTAAGAACGACTACATAATCAGGTAAAACCATCATCTGACATCCTTCAGGCAGCTTTTGTTTTGCATATGCATTTATAAATTGTTCCTTACCATCTATCTTGACCAGCATTCCCCTGGTCTTTACCAAAGCCTCTTCCCATTCAACTTCAGTTACTCTGTTATTAATATCCTTCATTCCTTTAGTGAATGCCTTCATAAATGTGGCCTTTAGATCAGGTGGATACATCTTCCATCTCTTAATTACATTTGGATGAGCTTCCGGATCCGGTCTATTCTTGTTCTTCTTTGGATCATAGATAAATGTTGGATCAACACCATAAAGCTGTGCACCTATCGCATCTGTAAGTGGGAACTGAACCGTATACTTCCCTTCAAGCGGATGATCAATATAGAATAACCTGAACAGAAGAACTGCCAGCGAAAATCTATCAGTATGAGTATTTGGTCTGGTTTGATTTGTTACGACTTCTGGTGCCATATATCTTGGCATTCCCTTTACACCAAGATTTACGCCAAATTCAGCAACATTATCATTATCACAAATTAGTACAGCTCCTGTTTTAGGATCTATAAAAAAGCCTCCCTCATTAACGTCCTGATAGCTGTACCCCATACTATGAAGCTCACGAAAATTACCTACTATGTTAAGAGCAGCATCTATCAATGTTTTGTAGCTTTTAAACCTGACATTATCCAGGAGAAAGTCTCCAAACTCACAATAATTGGATGGCCTTAGTTCCATTACATATCCATAGCTGTCTTTGTATCTATTCGTAAGCATCTGTGGCCATAAGAAGTTGTCATTAGGAGCTCCTCTTTGAATCAGTTTTTTCAGATTTTCATAAAATCTTTCAGGAGGAACTGGGCTCTTGTACCATTTTAGTGCACAGGTTCTTCCATTATAGTTAACTTTATAAACTTCTCCTTGTCCACCTTCGGCAATAAAATTAATAATCTGAAGTGATTCATTTGCATTGATTGTTGGAATTCGTTCTCCATTTTCTAATTGTGGCATATTCACACCCTATATGTAACTAGTACATATCCCTTCCTGTAGTATTTTATGCATTCAGTCTGGAATTTAATATTTCTTTAAGTCAATTCCTCCACCTGAACCAGATGAACCTTGTGGAATAAAATATTTATTTCCATCTTTAGCTATTGTTCCATCATTGACCATGCTTTGAAGATAATTTAATACTCCCATTAAATTTAATTCTTCACTAAGAGGTTCTGCAATTTCCTGAGCAGTAAGTGGTCTGCTGCTTATACTAATTATATTATAAATCGTTTCCTTATGATTACTACTATGAACTATAGTTCCTCTTTGAGCCATTTCAGCTCGAACTTGTTCTCTAACTGCATTTATCTTCTGCTGTGCATTATAGATAATTGCATTTTCTTCACCATATGGATCCTGTCCGTTATCAACTCGATCTGCATATGTCTCATGCTTTATAATTCTTCTCTCAAAGATAAGAATCACCTGATCCATTGTACTGTTATATCTAGTATTGGTCGCAGCATCAAAATGTGCATTCTCACCAAGCTCATTTGTAAATGTATTAACCAGGCGCCAGCCTTGTCTTGAATACTTATCTAACGTTCTGACAAGTGTATTAAAATCTGTGCCACCGTCATCTGAATCTGTAATTATTTCTACAGCATATTCATAATTATCATTAATTCTGCGCCTAAGTGCAGCTATCTGCTCATCTTTTTCATCCAATATTGGAATGGTTCTTCTTGTTATTTCAAGATCCATTTGTTCTTGTGGTGTAATATTGTTCCCGCCATTAAACTTAAATCCACACTTAAAGCAGCGGTCTGCATAATAGCCTAAATATTCCTTACATCTTGGACAAGTTTTCACTAATTAACACCCCCATTTCTTTGAGCTAATGACCATTCATCCGGCCTTACTCTTGCTTCCTTATTATTTATCCCCGCAGTAAATGCGCGAATAAAAAGCTTTTTAATGCTTTCGTTTTCCTCGTTTTCCCATTCTTTTATAACAAATGAATCGCACTCTGGACTCACTGCATTTGATCTATTCTCGGGATCAAAAATAAATATTGGATTATCATATATCTTATGTGCAATCTCAAGTGTTGACGCCGGAGTTTTATAACAAAGCATACCATCAAATGGAAATGCTCCATAACGAACAACAAATATCAAAACATCCAAACAGAATAAATCTGAGTAAATATCCCATTCACCATTTCTTTGGTTTACCTCTGGAGGCGCAAACTTGATAAGATCAACAGACTTATTGAAGTCTTCCAATTTCATCCTTGAACCAAGCTTAACACTTCCGTCATTAAGCTTGATAAGAGTATTTTTAAAATCAATTGGTCCTATAACTCCGCCCTGTTTATGAAAGTTATAATACATCTCACAAAGATAATTTATACATGCATTTTCAATTTCTTTTGATTCAAAACCCTCCCTGGAAAGACTCATCGAATATAAATAATTATACAGCGTAATGATTTTATCTTCCATTTATCTACCCCCAAAAAATTCAGTTCTATCTTCCCTCTACACCTACAACCGATATTGCCTCTTCATAGGTGAGAAGGTCATCAACTATTATCACCTTAGCATCTTCAGGCTTAATATCTGGAGAATGTACAACTCTTCTCATCAGTTTTCCTGTAGTCTTCTCAAAAATAGTTCTGGCCGTTCTACCATTGGAGAAGTACTCTGATTTCTTCAGTTCCTCAAAAATCGGAACATATATTTCTCTTACTCCATCAGAAACTGTATATCCATTCTTCCTGCAGAACAGATTGAATATATCGTAAGACTCTTCGGCTGAATAATCTCTGAAATGAACCTCTTCTATTCTAGATCTCATACCACTATTTGACCTGTACAGGCCCTGCATATCCTTTTCGTAACCTGCAAGAATAATACAGCAGGTTCTTCTGTTCTCTGGATCATCCATAAAGGCAATAAGTTCTTCCAATGCTTCTTTTTTGAAATTAGCACTAGAGTTTTCACCGTCATATGAAAGACTGTATGCCTCATCTATAAACAGAACACTGTTCTTGGACTTCTTTAGTAGTTCATATGCCTTCCCCTGAGTTTGTCCAACATATTCTGCTATCATATCCTTAGCAGTACACGAATGGAAATTATCTGTCTTAACAATACCCAGCTGATGCAGACACTCTCCAAAAAGCTTTGCGCTAGTAGATTTTCCGGTTCCCGGATTACCAACAAAGAAATAATATCCCGGCCTGATGCTGTCCTTTGATCCACCACTCTTCTCTGCAAATATTATTTCTTCCTGTTTCTGAATAATAATATTCTTCAGATCAGACATGCCAATCTGCTGATTCAGCTCTTCCATAATATCATCCAGAGACTTTGGATTAACCATATCCTCAACAGACTTCTTAAGATCCTCAGGAATATCATCTATTGTATATTGATACTTATCAATATCTGGGTCATCACTGGAATAAGTACGCTCCAATCGAAGCATTCTCATATCTACAACAAGCTTTTTAACTTCACCCGCATTACCAAAATCATCCCCACGAATATTGTATTTCCGTGTAAGAATAAGGCGCATCATCTCATGAGCCTCATCAGTTATGGTACATTTTTGCCCCTTTATAGTTCTATCAAATATTTCTAAAAGCTGGTCCGGAGTGTAATCAGGAAATTCTACAACTCTAAGTCTTCTTGCAAGACCAGCATTCAGCTTGAGAAACTCCTCAACTTTATTTGAATACATTCCAAAAATGACTTTGAAATCATCAGCATTTTCTGTCATCTTTGTCATCATGGCACCGATGATCTCATTTCCATATGCAGAATCTGAAATCTGATATGCTTCATCTATGTAGAGAACCTGATTATGATCTATTGCATCCTGCATAGCCTCTACAACCTTATTCTTAGAATCACCAACATGAGTTCCTATAAGATCAGAAGCATCGACAAATTTTGTTTCCGCTCCACCTAGAACCTCGAGCATATGATAGAGTTCACCTATCATTTTACCAACTGTGGTTTTTCCAGTTCCTGGATTACCAGCAAAGATATAATGATCTGGATATGGTTCAGGCTTTATTCCTCGCTTTATATTCTCCTTGTTATCTAATACTTCATATCTGATTCTCTTAAAGAGATCCTTGATAAATCCCATTCCAACATATGAGTCAATCTGTGCATATATCTCTTCAATAGAATCAACGCCTCTCTTGATGAAGTATTTCTGGAAATCACCATAATCTTCATAAATGATGCATTTGCTAACAGGGTCCCTGAGACTGCACTGCATCTTAACTTCTTTAGCTATTGCAACAATATCTCTTGCATTACCAAAATTCGCCCTGTCTCTCTGGTTATATAAATTAGTGAAGAACAATTCCAGATCTAAGGCTTCTTCTCCCTCTTCATCTCCAATGAAACGATATCCATCTTTTCTACAATTTGTTTCAAAGATGTGCTGAAGAAGATCTGGTTTGTAATCTTCAATCGTAAGTATATTCGCTTGACTAAATCTACTTCTAAGTCCCGAATTCATCTTTAACAGCTCATCCATAGGATCTGGATAACCAGCCATTATCATACAAAACTTATACTTATCAGGATTAGTCATGATCGGAACTAATGTATCAATAGCTTCTTTAGGGTAGTTATGCTCGTCACCCTTATCAATAAGTGAGTATGCATCATCTATAAACAGTACTCCCTCTTGTGCTCTTTCTACGCATTCCGTTGTCTTTATTGCTGTACCACCAACATATTGATCAACAAGATCATCTCTCTTGGCTTCTATTGTACTTCCCTTTAGCAGGATACCTTCATTATAGAAAATCTGACCTATAAGCCTTGCAACAGTGGTTTTTCCTACTCCTGGGTTACCCTTTAATACGAAATGCGGTATCGGATATCTATACCCAGAAGCATCCAGATTTGAATCAATCCTCTCATTTGCAAATGAAGGCATTGAAACCTTTGTGGTTCCAATATTCTTTTTCTCGTTTTCTTCCTTCTTTAATTTGTAGTCTTTAAGGATTTCCTCCATTCTGCCAGCAACACTTTCCCAGCCCTTCGTATTTTTCAACTTTTCCATAGGATCAGTATCATCTGGCTTTTTATACTTGCTATACATTCTTTTTACAACATCTTCTGTAATTGGAACAACCTGTCCAGAATTCTTCCTCATATATGCTGTAATATTGTTATAAATAGCATGGAGATATCCACTTCTATGCTCATCCTTCTCTGATTCTCTACTCAAATACATTATGGATGAGATAATATTCTTTCTTTCTGATTGCCTATATGTAATCCTCTTACCACCATCACCTATTATCCTGAGATAATCTAATGCATAACCTATTTCATCAAGATTCGGGAGCCCTATCTCTAGAGAATTACTTCTGTTTATCGTACCATTTTCATTAAAGAAACGATTTTTTAAGACAAATCCATTTTCCATGCTGTCAAACATTTTATTCAAATCTGCATTTGACATCTGAGGAGCAAGGAAAATACATATATTTTCATTTTTTTCAGAAGAATATTCATCCCACAAATGAGACACCAGCTCCAGATACGGCTGAAGAGGCGCAGATCTATCTGTAAAGAAATCCTGAAAAAAGGTAAATACTACAGCGGATTTCTGAGATGTATCGGCCATCATCTTTTTTGCATCTTCCAAAAACTCTACTGGAGTAATCTTTGGCTGCTTATATATGAGTTTCTGTCTCTTCTCATTTTTAGGAGTATTTCCAGAAATGCTATCTTGATTTCCTGTCTGCTGATCAGGCTGTGATGTATTTACAGGGGCTGTTACTGCAGTTGCTGCACCCGCTCTGGTATTCAGAGGACTATTAGATGTAGATGTCACATTGCCCGTCGTACCGGTAGGCGCAGCCTTAGCTCTAGGATTTAAGATTCTCCTTTTCTTTCTAGGCGCTTCTCCACTTGCAGCTCCACCAGAAGCATCACCTGGATTAGTTCCAGTAACATTACCTGCAGTTTGAGGAGC
>CACZRU010000071.1 GCA_902783605.1 uncultured Lachnospiraceae bacterium | reverse complement strand
TCACTATCTTCAGTAAGAGATTCAGTTGTGCCATTTTCGTAGTATGCGGTCATAGTGTTTGCTGCTGATGAGTCAGCTGATGCTTCAGGCTTAGAAGTATAAAGATCTTCGTAACCTCTTGCACGGTAAACACCATCTTCGCCAAGATAGTACCTTGCACCATTTGATGCAGCAATGTAGGTTCCATCAGTGTCCTCTGTAAGAGTTTCTGTATTACCATTCTGATAATAAAGAGTTATTGTTGCACCTGTTGACTTAGCAGTTGTTGGCGCCTCTGTTGTGTCTGCCGATGCAGAATTATCAGAATTATCTTTTGTGGTCTCTTTTGCTGTATCTTTTCCAGTCTCGGTCTTGGCTTCTGTTTTATCGTCCTTTTTATTATCAGCTTTTGCCTCAGTAGTATCTTTCTTAGCATCTTTCTCAGCACCCGTAGTCGCCTCAGTAGACACTTCTGCATCTGCGGTTGTAGCCTCTGCAGTATCCTTTTTATCTGAACCACAGGCTGTAATTGAGAATAATAGACATGTTGATAAAACACATAATAATAATTTTCTCATAATTTTTTCCTTATAATCTCTAATAAAAATCTCTAATAAAAATCTCTTATTAAAACCTATTAAGTTTATTAGCCAACAATAATAATGTATAATAACATCAAAACAGCCTACAAGATATACTCAAAAAGTTATGTATCATATTTCTTAAGAGATTCTTCTAATTTATTTATATAATCAAAGTTTCTGTTAAGATTGCCATTAAGGTTTTCGTATTTATTATCAAATTCAACTTTTTTCTTAGCCTGCTCAAAATCAAGTCTTGCAAGTCTATCCTGAATAGCAATAAATGATTCATCCTTTTCAAACAGAGTTTTTATATATCTCTTCCCATCAAGTTCACCTAGATATTTCTTAAATGCCTTGTCCTGTTTATCAAAATTCAGCGTTCCACTAAGAAGTTTTCCAAGATCTGCACTTGGAAGAATATCTATAATCTCAGCATCTTTATACAACTCTTTATTTTTAATGCTGCTCTCTTTACTTAATTCAATCACTATAAATCTACGAATCCCCATATCATATAGTGGTTTTATAGGTGTATTATCCTTTACACCGCCATCAACATATAAACTATCTTCAACAGAAACAGGTGTATAAATTACAGGAAGAGATGTTGTTGCAAGAATTGATGATTTTATATAATCATTTGCCTTTTGATTTAGTTCAAAGTATGTGACTTCATAATCCTTATATGTTTCTTCAACAGAAATTGTTGTCAGAAGTTTCACCTCTTCTTCAGTAATCGTTTCTGTAGAATTAATATAATCCGGACACTTAGCACCAGTAACAAAGAGACTAATCATCTTATGATTTTCGTCAAAAAGTGAATAATCAAGATATTTGTCTATGAGCTTAGAGGTTTCATTTCTGGAAAAATGCTTATCCCCAGCGCTCACCGTATTATAATCCACATCAAAGAGAACCTTGGAATTCATATCCTCCCAGGCCTCTTCCATCTGCTTTACAGCTCTTTCAATCCCGCCCTCTGCCATGCCTTCAGCAAAGAGGACTGCATTTACCCCGCCGATTGAAGTTCCGGAAACAGCCACTATATCATCAAGGTATCCTGCTTCAGCTAAAGACTTAAGAATACCAACCTGATAGATTCCCTTTCCGCCACCACCTGATAGAACTAATCCCGTTCCGGGAATTATATCCTTATTTTCTATATCTTCATTGATATCCTCTATGTTATCCTCTTTAATATCTTCAGTCGTATTTAATTCTTCATTCCCCTTCAAAAATTGAAAATGTCCATCAATATATTTCGACTGATATAAATCATAAAGCTTTGCCTGATCATCATCTCCGGAAGCAATAGCAACAACCTTTAGTTTAGTCGGATCATCATCTTCCCCATTTATAACGATCCCTGCAAAATCAACATATACACTAAAGAAATCCGCCTTGCTTATGCTTATAGGCTCTGAATATTCCTTGAACATATGCTACCCCCTTTTGCGCATTTGACTATAAATTATGTGCAAATAGGACTGTCCCAAATTACACATTATTTTTCAAGATACTTTTTATTTTTTATAAAGTCTATTATATCAAAATCTGATGTTGTATCACTGACAAAAATAGTTCCAACATCTTCTCCATTCATCAGACTATAAATTATCTCCATGTCAGTTGACTCAAGAATAGCTGTATCAGCACCAGCATGACTTGCTATCTGTGCTGCGGCTATTTTAGTATACATTCCACCTGTACCATATCTGGTTACAGTACCTTTAGCCATATCCTTAAGAGAATCATCAATCTTTTCAATAACAGAAATTCGCTTAGCATGCTTATTCTTTCTAGGATCATCCGTATAAAATCCATCTATATCCGTTAGAAGAATAAGAAGATCAGCACCAATGAGTGTTGAAACGATAGCTGAAAGTGTATCGTTATCACCAAACTCAATCTCTTCTGTTGCCACGGTATCATTTTCATTTACGATTGGGATTATATCAAGATCTAAAAGCTGTTTTAATGTATTCTGTGCATTTACTCTTCTTTCATCTGAAGTAATAACATCAAATGTAAGAAGTACCTGTGCAGCTTTGTTGTTGTACTCCATAAACAGTTTTTGATATATCATCATCAGCTCGCCCTGTCCGAGAGCCGCGCAGGCCTGAATCATAGATAGAACCTCTGGTCTTTTGTTAAGTCCAAGAATTCTCCTTCCAACTGATACGGCACCTGATGATACAAGAACCACATCCTTACCCTGATTCTTGATATCGCTGATAAGTCTTATCATCTTCTCAATCTTTACGAAATCAAGCTCGCCAGTTTCCTGATGTACCAGTGATGATGAACCAACCTTTATTACTATCCTGTGCTTATCCTTTAGTGTTTCTCTAATATCCATTTTATTTTTCCTCGTTAATTTTATTAATAGAAAGATTCTTCGCTCTGCTCAGAATGACATTCTAATATTCAATAATTATTAATCCCCCAAAAATACACCTTATAAATACTTTGATGTTTCAAAAGCTTTATAGCTTTCTATAAGATCATCTATCAAAAACTCTGAAACAGCCTCAGCAGCCTTTATTCCATCAGCTGATGCAGAGGTTATACCACCAGCATATCCAGCCCCTTCACCTGCAGGAATTATACCTGGGAAATGCTCCGCCATCATCGTATCTTTATCTCTGGTAATTCTTATTGGAGAACTTGTTCTTGACTCTATAGCAGACAAAACAGTATCTACATTATCATAGCCTTTAATTCTTGTTCCAAAATATCCCATAGCTTCTACGATTGCATCAATCATAAAATCAGGTAATACCTTTCGAAGATCAGCGAATGTCCACTTTCCTTTTATTTCAGGAGAAATAATTCCAATTTGAGTTGATATATTATTATTTTTTAAATCTCCATAAAGCTGAACAGGTACATTCCCTTTTCCAATTTGGTAGGCAGCCCGTTCAAGTTTTCTCTGATATTCAATACCTGCTAGTGGATTATCTGGCAAATTTGAATCAAGGTAATCCTCAGGTTCAATATTTACTACTATAGCTGAATTTGAATTATCACCGGCTCTTCCACTATAGCTCATCCCATTAATAAGTAAAGCTCCATCTTCTGATGAAGAATTAACCACATATCCACCAGGACACATGCAGAAAGAGAAAACATTTCGGCTTTTTGAGTTATTATTTGAGACATCCTTAGTATGATAAACAAGCTTGTAATCAGCTGCAGGAAGTTTATCTCCATACAGCTCAAGATAGTTCTCGCCATACATTGCTTTATTAATATCTTCACGTTTATGTTCAACACGCACACCTATGGCAAATGGTTTAGGTTCCATCGTAAACATACGTTTATACAGCATCTCATAGGTGTCACGAGCACTGTGACCAATTGCAAGAATAACAGAATGAGTTTTTATAGTATATATCTTATTATATTTCTGTTCATTCTTATCATCAATTTCGGATATATTCATGAAACCAGAAGCATTTTCTAATACTTCAACCTTAAGTTCATATATAGGTAGTTCCGATTCATATCCAAATGTAACAAATTCTGTTTCATATTCAATATCCAACAGCTTATGGCCAAATCTTACCTCCCCACCAAATCTGACAATCTCTTCTCTCATATTCTTCAGAATATTTCGAAGTTCGTCGGTACCGATATGAGGTTTAGCTTTATAAGAAATGGATTTATCAGCACCATATTTTACAAAAGTATCAAGTACTTCTTTAAAATATCCACCCTTATCTTTATTTCCTGTATTTAGTTTTCCATCAGAAAATGTACCAGCTCCACCTTCGCCAAAACAAACATTTGACTCAGGATTCAGAACTCCTTCCTTCCAGAAGGTTTCGACATCAGATACTCTATCTTCAACAGGATTACCCCTTTCAAGAACAATTGGTTTAAATCCAGCTCTAGAAAGTTTAATTGCAGCCATATACCCAGCCGGACCTGATCCAATAATTACAGGTCTATATTCCGGAGCTTCATCAATAAATTCTCGAATTTCATTATTTACAGTATGTGGAAATGAATAAAGCTCCTCTTTTGTTAACATAATATTTTTATCGTTAACTCTTTTGAGAATTTGCTTCTCATTTTCTACGTATACACCAACAGTCAGCAGATAATGTATATCCTCATGCTTTCTGCTATCCAAAGATTCTTTAAGGATTTTATAATTCTTGAATCCACTAGTCTTAAGCTTTTTTGAAACTGCTTCTTTAATATCATTATCTGAGTAGCCAATATTCAGTTTTATATTTCTTATAATAATCATAAAATTTTTCACCACTTTAAAGCAAAGTTCTACTCAGAAAATCTTTAATTTACTATACTGCATTTACTATACTACGTTTAATTCACTGCATTTATTTCACTGCGTTTCCGGCGAGGTATCCTGTTATAAACGCATAGCTTAGGTTATATCCACCGCACTTTCCTATCACATCTGTAGCTTCACCAACGGCATAAATCCCTTCACCTATAGTACTGCTCCTGCTGACTTTCATAGAATATGGATCAATAACGTCTGTAACAATACCACCAGAAGAAGCCTGTGAATGCTCAGTATCATATCTTGCTCTAACGGTCAGTATCCATTCAGTAAGTTCACCATATATTCCTCTAATACCTGTTTCTGTAACATCTTTTAATAAGAGTTTCAGTTCAGGATTACCATAGAACCTGCCGATCATATATAATGCAAGCTTATCATTAATATATCCATTTAAAAAAGAATCTAGCCGTTTTTCAGGAAAATGAGCCTTAATGTCATTAAAGTGCATAACAAAATCGTCTTCAGAAGTTTTAGGAAGAAGATTAACTCTCACCTTACTTCCTGCTTTCATGTAGTAAGACATATTAAATGTGACAATACCACTTATGCCATCTTCTGTTATCATCAGCTCTCCTAGTTCGCTGTGGCCACCAGCATAAACCCTTGCTTTAGTACGAACTCCAGCTATACTAGACAGCATATCTTCTTCACTGCAGATTACAGGACATAAACAGCTTCTGAACTCATTATATGGAAGTCTAAATGAATCAAAAAGGGAATTCGAAAGATCCTTGGAAGTTGCGCCAAGCTTAGTTTGAGAAACACCACCAGTTGCAATAATAATATTTCTAGCATAAATAGTATCTTCATGAATATCATTTTCATTTTTCACTTCAAGATTCAGCTTATAAATACTTATTGCATCAAAATGGCTATCCTGGCTTACATCGATATCATCTATTATGTCAGCAATATTAACAGCCTTGACAGATCTGCATAAAGTTTTTAAACGTAACTCAGCCCCAATTGTTCTTACAGCTTCAAGAAGAGACCATACAACCGAAGAAGCCTGCATACTGGCAGGATAAAAATAGCCGTCACGACTCACGGTCTGTATACCAAGATTTTTGAAGTAATCCAGCACAAATGTTCTTTGTCTCATTCCAGTTATTTTATACAGACTCTCAAAAACCTGGTCTACAAATTCATTTTCATAATAAGAATCTTCTTCCCAGTTATCATTCGTCAGGTTGCATCTTCCGTTTCCTGTTGCATAAAGCTTCTGGGCCGCCTTTTTATTTTTATCCACAACTACGCAAGAAAGCCCCCTGCGGGAGCTTTCGATTGCGGCCACAAGTCCAGATGCACCTGCGCCAATTATACAAATATCATATATTTTTTTAGACATAGCTTCACCTATCTAGAATAGTTGAAAGAAAATGCGTCTTTGTTTTTACTCGTATGTAACATCACCCATATCGCTGTCTGGGAAGAGTGTAATGTATGTCTTTCCAGGATTAAGACGAAGTTCCTCTCCATCTTCTGTGTAGAAATGAGTTACACCGTAGTCAGAACAAGCTCCGCCTCTTTCAGCTTCCTGTCCAAAAATCTCTTCCTTGTAAGCAAATGAATATTTACCACTCTTCTTCCATGTGATAGGAATCATCTTACCATTTGTAAGATAGTAACCAGAACCTGTTCCAACATCATCAATGTACTTACTTCCTACTTCATCACCAAGAACGTAGTGTGGGCAGAATTCATAGATGACATTCTTGAATGCAATCTGGTTTCCAGAAGTCTCATCATACTGAACATCTCCGTATGTATACTTCTTATATGTCTTAGATTCTGCATCATATACAAAATATGGTCTAGACTCAAGATTACTTGTGATAGAAATCTTATTTACAGCTGTACCATTTTCAAGATCCTTATCAGAAATATTGAACTGGAACATGCTTTCATATTCTTTACACTTATCCATATCAAAGCCCTTATCTGACATACCCTGAAGAACCTTTGCACCAGATGTATATCCAGTAAACTCTGAACCATAACCAGGTCTGTCAACTCTGAAACCATATGCTGAAGACTCTGTATTAAGGTTCATGTCATCAAGATCAGTAATAAGCGGCATCTCCTTCATAGCCCAGATACCGCCCCAGTGAACGAGTACAGCATCAAGCTCAAGTGCTTTTCTATCAAAATTTACACGAGTACTTCTAACAGGACCGATTTTTTCAATATCCTTAAGTGTTTCCTGATTGAATACGCAGAGAAGACGAGAAATACCACCTTCCTCAAGCATTTCGAAAACTACATCAGCCTTCTCAACACCTGACTGAGGAAGACCAAGATTGTTATTAACTACCATGATTGATACATATCTCTTCTTGTCCTGCTCAGGTGTAACCCAGTCACCATTAAGATCACTAAGAACCTTGCCGTCTTTCATCATAGTAATATCTGTTTCATCTTTAATCATAGAAGAATCAGCAATATTTACATAGTATGATCCTGTTGTTTCTTCAACTACTGCTTCTTCTTCCTTTTTTCCGCAACCGGTACAAGCAGCAAGACACATTGCAGCGGAAAGTGTAAGAGCCATAAATTTCTTATTCATAATCTCTTGTATATCCTTTCATATTTAAGATT
>CACZRU010000070.1 GCA_902783605.1 uncultured Lachnospiraceae bacterium | reverse complement strand
GATAACCTTATAGATATGTCATTCTCAAATGGTGCTAAGCTTCTCAGCGATGATGGAAAGACAGTTCTTATTAACTCAGAAGAGTGGGTTGAAGTTTGGGAAGGAATTCGTACATGGATTCATGATGATCAGATTATGGCTGTACACTCAGGCGGACAGGGCTGGGAGTACTGGTATGATACAATGGATGATGCTCTTGATGGAACAGCAGGTGGTTACACAGGATCAAGTGGTGACCAGGCAGATCTTGACTTCTCTATTGTAGGTGCTATGGAGCAGCCAGCTTGGGATGATGACAGCGAGTCACTTCCAACAGCTAGAGCAAAGCAGCTTGTAGCATTTGAACAGTCACCAGAGGAAGAGCAGAAGGGTGCATATGAGTTCATCAAGTTCTTCACAAATCCTGATAATCAGGCTAAATGGTCTCTTGCAACAGGTTATGTATCAGTTAGAACATCAACACAGGATAACGAAGAGTTCAAGGCTTATTCAGAAGAACATCCAGAAATTCTTGTTCCACTTGCACAGTCTTCACATGGTTCAGTAATGCCTATCGATCCAACAGGTGGTGAAATCTACGATGCGCTTAGTATTGCTGCAGACAAGGTAGAGCTTGAAGGTGTATCAGCTCAGGAAGCACTTGATGAAGCTGCAGAGACAGCTCAGAAGGCTCTCGACAAGGTTAACGAAGAGTAAGGCTTGTATATTATGCAGGAATTAATAAGAAAAAATAACTAAAGAATAACTGAAACATAATTAGTAGAAGGTTATAATATAGATTAGTTAAGCTTATAAGAACCGATATCCCTTATTGATGAAAGAAGGATGTCGGTTCTTTTTAATATCATTATTAAGTCTGAGGAAGATTAAGGCTAAAACGGCACACAGTATGAGTTTCATTTTCGAGATTATAATGGTATAATCAATCGAGAAAACACAAGTGTATGCTTAGTTTATTGAGAGAAAAGGTGAAAGTATGAAGAAGATAGTCGCACTATTAATTACATGTATAATGCTTCTAAGTCTAGCGGGCTGTGGAGTTACTGACAGCTCCAACAGCTCCGGAAAAAGAAAGGAGCGCCGTACTGAGAAGGCATCTGCAGAAGCTGCAACTGAGCCAGAAGCAGATGTGGTTACATCTACAAGTACAGATGTTGATGATGCCAGAGGTAAGGGCGGAGACAAAGCAGATGAGAAGGATAAAGAATCAAGTGCAGCGTTAAATCCGATTTTTGATGGAGTTCCAGTAATATATTCAGTGGGAAGAACTGACTATGTAAATGATGAGGATGGAGAACAGCTGTATAACAGTGTTAGTGAATCTCTCTATCTTATGGAAGGAACAGAGGATGCCTATCCTGGTATAAAAAAGGCACTGGATTCATTTAATAAATTAGTAAATACTGCAAGTGAGGATTATTCTCAAAGTGAACTGATTGAAATGGCTAAAGAACAGAAAGCGGGTTCAGAGTATTTTACTTATTATTCGGATAGCTTTAATGCAAATATTGCCAGAGTAGATGATAAAGTACTTAGTATATGTGTTGGATCTTCCAGCTACTATGGTGGTGCTCATGGCTATTATGGAACATGTGGGTATGTTTATGATTCACAGACGGGTGAAGAGCTTAGTATATTAGATATTGTAAGCAGCAAGGAGGACCTGAGGGCGGCTGCACAGGAAATATTCTCCAGGGACTATGCTATGCTTATTGAAAGTGAGCCTGGCTGCGAGGATTACCTAAGTGAGAGTTTTGACAAGCCGGAGGATCTTAACTGGTGCATGGGTCCTACTTCACTTGACTTATATTATAATCCATATCAGCTGGCCTGCTATGCTGCAGGTGCCCAGACTATTCAGATAAGATATGCTGATTTTCCAAATCTCTTCAATAAGGGTTATGGGGAAAGTGAAGGTAACTGGGTTAAGCAGGGCAGTGATCTTATGGAAGATATAACTGGTGATGGTGCCCTTGATTATACTCATTTTGAAGAAAATATAGAGTATGAAGAAGATTATAATTATTCATTTATTACTGGATTTACCATTGATACTGGAATTGAATCAAAGCAGATAGAGTACTACTGTTATGGTACGACCACATATTACATCAAGAAAGACGGAAGGTTCTATCTTTATATAATCACAGAGGGTGATAATGATTCCTCGTCTCTGCTTATGTATGAGATTACTGATGGAAAGATTGTGGAACTAGGAGAGGAGTATGCACATTTTAGTGCCCCTTCTTATTCCTTCGATTACGGCGAGGGATATTTTGAAAATTGTTGTGACGAGTTTTACAATCCAGATGCTTTCTTCCTTGCTTCAAGGATGGATTTGCTAAGCACTATTACAGGTATTAAGCCTAGCACTATAGGAGAGGATGGAAAGATTAAGTATCTTCAGGATTATTATAATCTTAGTGACTTTGTTATAACCTCTAAGAAAGAGCTTACATTTGACGAGGTTGATGAAGATGGAAATGTTATTGGTGAGATAACAGTTCCAAGCGGTTCAGATTATAATGCATACAGGACTGATGATGAAACCTATGCTGACTGTAAGCTGAGCGATGGAAAGATAGTAAGACTTTATATAGAAAAAGATGTAGATCTTGGTCATGTCATTAACGGTGAACATCTAGAAGAACTATTTGATGGAATTATTTTCGCAGGCTAGATAGAACATCTCAAATTGCCTGCAAGCAGTCAGGTTGCTATTCTGTCTTATGAACTGTGTATAAGACATTCATATCATATTTTTTACAAAAGCACTTGCACATTTAGAGTAATAATTATATAATATGAGGGCTGGTTTAACGACCAGCCCTTATCGTTTTATTTGCTGAGTGATTGCTGAAAGATTGCTTAGTAAAAAAAGCGAACAAGGCCCAGTGGCTCAGTTGGTTAGAGCGCCGCCCTGTCACGGCGGAGGTCACGGGTTCGAGTCCCGTTTGGGTCGATGGCAGAAACTTAGCCGGCGTGGCGGAATTGGCAGACGCCCGGGACTTAAAATCCCGTGGGTAGTAATACCCGTACCGGTTCGACCCCGGTCGCCGG
>CACZRU010000069.1 GCA_902783605.1 uncultured Lachnospiraceae bacterium | reverse complement strand
TATTCTGAACTTTATTCTGAACTTTATTCCGTACTCTCAGAGCTAGTTGACTCCTCTGTTGTTGCCTCAGTTGATTCCGATGAACCACTCTCTGTACTTGCTTCAGTACTGCTAGAACCCGAATCTGCGCTGGTACTATTCGTTTCTGTAGTTGTTGTACTAGCAGAAGATCCCGAATCAGAACTACTGCCCTCTGTATTTGCGACCTGTCCTTTATCCTGAATCATCTTGTAATACTTAAGCGGGTTAACATATACACCATTTTCACGGACAGCAAAATGAAGATGCGGTCCAGTTGATACTCCAGTATTTCCAGAATAGCATATTGTCTGACCTGCGCTGACCTTATCGCCAACGGAGCATGCAAAATCAGACAGATGGAAGTAACAAGTTGATAATCCACTTCCATGGTCAACAATTACACAGTTTCCACCATTTCCAAGATATCCAACATATATAACTGTTCCAGCCGCTACAGCTATAACCTCACTTCCCATAGGACAAGGGATATCGATACCTTTATGATCTGATGTAGCACCTGCTGTAGGGGCAACACGCGCTCCAAAATACGATGATATCGTTGTACTGGCTGGCATTGGCCAAAGGAACTGTTCACCATTATATGTAACAGCCCCTCCCGTAGAACTACTTCCATTTGAATAACTTACACTAAAACTTGCCTCGGCAGCCGCAATCTTAGCCGTCATCTCAGCCTCATATGCTTCCAGACTCTTTATCTGTGAGTTCGCACTATCAATAGAAGCCTGATAGCTATTAATCTGAGCTTCTTTCTCATCAGAAATGATCTGAATGGAATCCTGCTTATTCTGATATGCTTCAGCTAAAACCCCCATGTCCTCATTCAGAGTTTCCAGCATAAGTTTTTTGTTAGCCAGTACCATCTTTGACTCTTTGTACTGTCCAAGAATAAGTTCATCATACCTCTCAACAGCCTGAATATACTCTGCCTTATTGACAATATCCATATAATCAACTGCATTGAAGAAAGCTTCTATGTATGAATACTTACCATTTTCATACTCTTCTCTTATGTGTTTCTTAAGAAGCTCATACTGTGCATCCTGAGCTTCCTGAGCAACTTGAATATCATCATTCAGTTCCTCCACCATCTCATTTGCACGAGCAGTCTTTTCATTGATATCATCCAGTTTTCCTTGATATTCAATTATCATGTCATCAAGCTCATTAAGCCTGGCAATGAAATCATTCTGACTTTCCATCATACTGTTCAGAGTAGTCTGGAGTTCATTTTTCTCCTTCAATGTATTGGTATACTCCGCAGTTAATGCCGCGATTTCTGCTGAATTGTCAGCACTACCTGTGCTCGTACTGTTTCCTCCTTCTGGAGTAACAGTCTGCTCCGTAGTACTTTCTTCAGAGCTTTTTTCTGTTGAGCCCTCACTCGAGCTTTCACTGGAGCCTTCACTCGAGCCTTCACTAGAGCCTTCTTTCGTAGCATCAGTACTCGTAGCATCAGCATGAACAACATATGCAAATGAGCCTCCTGAAGTCCCATTTACCGCGAAATAACATACAAGTATCATTAAAACGAGAAATGAGAGCGCCATTATAAAATCACTTAATTCTAGTTTTTTTCTCATATTCACTTCCTATTAGTAAGATACTTTAGGACCTACGATTACGCAGGTCCCTTAAAAAATCAATCAAAAAATACTTTAAAACGAAAACACCCTTAAAATAAATAAATCATATAATAATTAAATCTTTAAATGTCTCTTAGTAGTTATAAGACTTCCAAAGAAACCAATTCCAATACCTATCAATAATGTTGCAGGAATAAGAACCTTAAACATATCCCAAGGACTTGTAAAATCAAACAGGCTCTTTAGGATTGAGAACCTTCCTGCTATATAATTGATTACTATATCGTACAGATAATATAGAAGAATAAGTGGTACGATAGAACCAATAAGTCCGATTATAACACCCTCTATAATAAAAGGTGCACGAATGAAGCTATTTGTTGCACCGATCAGCTTCATTATCCTGATTTCTTCTCTTCTAACAGTTATACCAATTGTAATTGTATTGTTTATAAGGAATATAGATACCAGTAACAGTATGAAGATTATTCCAAATGATGCATATCCAACAAATGCATTTATAGCTGAAATACTATCAGCTGTATAAGTTGAGCTGCTGACCTTCCTTATTCCTTCTATACTTTCCAGGAACTGAATAAAGTCTGCCTGCTTGCTGGCATCTTTAAGTGTTATCTTGTAAGACGCTGACTGTGCAAGAGGATTATCTGCTCCAAATGCAGCTCTTGCCTCTTCAGGGTTATCATAGGTTTGATCCGAAAACTCCTCCCAAGCCTGTTCTGCTGAAACAAAATCGATAGTATTAACTTCTTTACGAGTCTTTATCTGTTCACCTATGAGAGTAATAGCTTCTTCCGAAAGTCCCTCATCGAAAAATACTGAAATAGAAATACTGCTTTCAATCTTATGGATAGCTGCACGGAAGTTCACTAATACACAGAAGAAAAGACCAAACACGAACAGACAAGCTATAATTGTTCCTATAGATGCAAGTGAAAACAGAAGATTTCTTCTTATATTCTTAACACCCTGTCTTACACTATATCCAAATGAACTAATCTTCATCGATATAACCTCCTTTCTCGACATCGCTTACAACGACGCCCTTCTTCAAGGTTATAACGCGTTTTTTCATAACATTTACTATTTCCTTGTTATGCGTAACCACAACTACTGTAGTTCCTCTGGCATTTATCTCATCCAGAAGGTTCATAACATCCCATGAATGTTTAGGATCCAGGTTTCCTGTAGGCTCATCGGCAAGGATTATCTCCGGCTTGTTAACAAGCGCTCTTGCCAGCGCAACTCTCTGCTGCTCACCACCGGATAGCTGCCTTGGATAAGACTTATACTTATCCTCCAGTCCTACCAGCGCAAGAACCGCTGGAACCTGTCTTTTAATATATCTGCTTGGTGTTTCAATTACCCTCTGGGCAAATGCTACATTTTCATAAACAGTTCTGTCTTTCAAAAGTCTGAAGTTCTGGAATACAACTCCAATCTTCCTTCTAACCTTGTGAATCCTATTCTTCTTAAGTCTTGCCAGGTCAATTCCTGCAACCTCAATCTTACCCTTTGTAGGAACCAGTTCACGAAGCAGAAGCTCAATAAATGTAGTCTTTCCTGAACCTGTGGAGCCTACTACGAAAACAAATTCGCCCTTCTCGATTGTGACGTTAACATCCTTCAGTGCAACAGTGCCCGTTGGATATTTCATCGTAACATTTTCCATCTTAATAACAGACATCACTATTTCCTTTATCGCATTTATTTTTAGATATGATCATATCGATGCCAGATAATAATCTCGGCACCTTAATATAAATATATTACATAAATATATCGTTTTTATATTATTTACTAATGAAATAAAATAATTAATTAGAAATCCAGAGACTCCATATATTTCATGTACTTAACAACCATCAAAGCAATCTTGAAGGTTATTGCATCTTCAAATACTCTAAGGTCAAGACCAGTTGACTTTTCGATTTTATCAAGTCTATATACAAGAGTATTTCGATGAATATACAACTGTCTCGAAGTCTCAGAAACATTCAGACTGTTTTCGAAGAACTTATTAATAGTTGTAAGAGTTTCTTCATCAAACTCATCAGGAGACTTTCCATCAAAAATCTCCTTAATAAACATACGGCAGAGTGGAATTGGAAGCTGATATATAAGTCGTCCAATACCAAGATTACTGTAAGCAATGATATTCTTATCGCTGTAGAAAATCTTTCCTACATCGAGAGCCATCTTTGCTTCTTTATATGAACGAGAAACCTCTTTAATCTCATTTACGATAGTACCAAATGCTACGTGTACAGAAATCATAGCTTCAGTATTCAGCATATCAACTATCACATTTGCTGTCTTATGAAGATCCTCGTATGTATCAGAATACTTAACCTCTTTGACAAGAATGATATTCTTCTCATCAACAGCCGTAATAAAATCTCTTGTCTTAACAGCAAATATGTTACGAACTGTCTCAAGAGCATTATTGTCCTTCTCGGATTTAGTCTCGATAATAAATACACATCTCTTTACATCAGTATCGATATGGAGCTTCTTAGCTCTGTTATATATATCTACAAGAAGAAGGTTATCAAGAAGGAGGTTCTTGATGAAGTTATCCTTATCCGATCTCTCCTTATATGCAACCAGCAGATTCTGTATCTGGAAGGCCGCCATCTTTCCAACCATATAGGTACTATCAGTATCACCCTTAGCAAGAATTACATACTCAAGCTGCTTATCATCTGTAACCTTGAAGAATTGATACCCAAGAAGGCTCTGACTTTCTGCAGGTGAATCCGCAAATGCTATTACTGCATCCTCATAATCAAGTGGACCATCTTCTACTGTTTTTGCAAGAAGTCTTCCTTCAACATCCATAACGATCAGGTCAACTTTTGTAATTGCCTGAATACCTTCAAGTGTTTCCTGTAAAATCTGATTTGATATCATTTTCCCACTCCTATTCTCTTCGTAACCCCTGTATACTTTAATGATGTTACATGATAAAAGCATACGAAAAGTATCTTTTCACATACAGAGCTATTATAACAAAAAATCGCCCTGGAAAAAAGGGGAAATTATGTGAACATATTAAGCAATAAATATAAAAGGGGAAATGCAGCATACACTACATCTCCCCATTGTATTTGATATTTTATACTAGTTTTTTATACTAGTCTTTTATACTAGTTAACAATGATCTCCTCTGATTCCTTATCGAAGATATGAATCTTTGAAAGGTCAAATGCGAACTGAACAGTATCGCCAGGTCTAGCTGTTGTACGAGCATTAACTCTAGCTGTGATATCGAACTGATCAATTGTGAAGTACAGATAAACTTCTGCACCAAGCATTTCGTAGATATTGATACGAGCGTCAATTACTGACTCTGGTGAAGACTCGATGAACAGCTGCTCATCATGGATATCCTCTGGACGGATACCAAGTACAACATCCTTATCAATAAATCCACCAGCGATAAGCTTGTTAGCCTTAGCTTCTGGAACCTTGATTGAGTGTGAACCAAACATAAGAAGTACATCAGCACCTGACTTAACAACCTTGCAGTCGATGAAGTTCATAGGTGGCATACCCATGAATCCAGCAAC
>CACZRU010000068.1 GCA_902783605.1 uncultured Lachnospiraceae bacterium | reverse complement strand
GAGCGTGATTATGCTAGAGCTTATGAGGAGCTTTCCCAGGGACGGAAGCAAAGTCATTGGTCCTGGTGGATAATACCACAGATAGTAGGTCTTGGAAGGACTATAACTTCTGAGGAGTATGCGATTAAGAGCTTGGATGAAGCGAACGCATTTCTCGAGCACCCGTATCTTGGCAAGAATATCCGTGAGATAGCTAAGGTTCTGCTGGGACTTGAGTCGACTAATGCTACTGCAATCATGGGATTTCCGGATGATCTAAAGCTCCGGTCGTGCATGACACTGTTTGCTGAAGCAGATCCGAGTGAGGAGGTTTTCCAGAAAGTTCTCGATAAGTTTTTTGGTGGTAAGAAGGACGAGAGGACACTGGAGATACTAAAGAGGCTGTAAGAACACATGAAGCAACAAGAGTATAGAAAAAACTCTTTGGATTTTTGGAATGAAATTCATAAAGAGTATGCTAGAGAGACAATAAAAATCGACGACTGGCTGGAGAGATTTGATTCCATTATAGAGAATATCCAGAAACCAATACTGGATCTTGGCTGTGGTGGAGGTAATGACTAGATATAAGATAGAGAAGTGCCTATATAGGGTATGTGTTCGAAAGCAGAAGTAAAGAACATTATAAATGAGGATTAACATATGGAAGTTTTAAGAGCCGAGGAAGAATGGCAGCGTGCCGGTGCATATTCTGTTCGTATTCAAGGGATGAACCGGCAGTATCACATTTCTCTGCGTGATGAGTTTGATGAGCATGACTGCGATGGGACGAAATATATAGTACTGCTTGATGATGGGTATCCAGTGGCAACCTGTAGATTCTATGAGGTGAGTGAAGATAGTGTCGTTCTTGGAAGACTCGTGGTTCTTCCTGAGTACCGTGGAAAGAAGCTTGGGCTGAGAGTATTAGATGAAGCTGAAGCCTGGATTATAGAGCTTGGATATAGTGAGATCATTATAGACAGTCGCGTGGAAGCGATTGGCTTTTATGAAAAGGCGGGTTATTCGCATATAGATGATACGGTGATTAAAAGCGGAGATTTTGACTGTATCAGGATGCACAAGATTTTTAGTGAGAGGTAAAGTATGGCGTATTGTAACTGGGGGACGAGTTTAGACATTTTAATAACCTATCATGATACAGAATGGGGCGTACCGCTTCATGATGACAGAGGACAGTTTGAGTTTCTGATGATGGAAGTGATGCAGTGTGGTCTGAACTGGACCATGATGATGAAGAAGCGAGAGATATTCCGTTCCTGCTTTGATAACTTTGATTATGATAAGATTGCTGAATATACCGAAGAGGATATTGAAAGAATCCTGGAAGTTCCTGGGATGATCAGATCCCGCAGGAAGATAGAAGCAATCATCAATAACGCCAGATGCTTTCAGAAAATCCGTGAGGAATATGGCTCATTTGACGCTTATCTCTGGGCTTATTCTGACGGCAAGACGATTCTGTATAACAAGCATGAGGATGGATTTATTCCGGTGAGTAATGGTCTTTCAGATGAGATCAGCAAAGACCTGAAGAAACGAGGATTTAAATATCTTGGAACTGTTACGGTGTATTCCCATCTGCAGGCCTGTGGAATGATCAATGATCACGGCTCCGACTGCCCTTGCTATAAGAGAATCAATGCATCCCATCCGACGGTTAAGAAGAGAAGATATAAGGAAAAACAGATTCAGTATTTTGGATAATCAGTTATTTTTCGGAAGATTCTCAAGGAGAAGAGATATAGAAAGGTTATATGTTATGGATAATTTAAAACTGTCAGATTTAATTGAAGCAAAATTCTCAGAGTGCTTGAAGAAGGATATTCATTTTACTCCTATATATTTCCCTCATATTCCTGATGCAAGACAGACAAAGGCTGAAAAAAGTTTTGTTAAGTACAAATATGATAATGAGACAATGATTATGCTGTTCGATACATCTCTTTTTGAAAGAGGGAAGAACGGCATGGTGTTCACGAATAAGGCAGTTTACTTCAAGGATATGATTGGGGATACCTGTGTTTGTAAGTACTCCGACTGGCGCAGGGATAGGGATGATCTGGGCAAGATATTTAATCTGACCGAAGATAATGCATTCTTCCTGGTTCCATTTCTCAATAACCTGATGAACGAGATCAGTATTATGATTGAATACGAGGGGGAGTCTGAGGATGAGAACGCAGTGAATTCGGGTAATGAGACTGTGGACGAATCAACGAAGGATTCAAAGGACGAAATTTCGGAAGAAGAAAGTTCCAGCGAACCAAAGAAAACCTCTGAAAAGAAAACCTCTGAAAAGAAATCCTCTAAAAAGAAATCCTCTGAAAAGAAGGCTTCAACCTCCAAGAAGAAGGGTGTCAGCCAATCTACTGCTGAGACGGTACTGGACATTGCAGATATCGTATTAGAT
>CACZRU010000067.1 GCA_902783605.1 uncultured Lachnospiraceae bacterium | reverse complement strand
TCGTTGATAGCGACGGAAATGCAGTAACAGATCAGTTTGCTATGACTATTGAAAGTGGAAAGATGACAATCAATAAGAGAGAAGTTAATATGACATCAGCAACTGATACAAAGGTTTATGATGGAACAGCTCTCGCAAATGATGAAGTAACAATTACTGGTGATGGATTTGCCGATGGCGAAGGTGCAGATATTAATGTAAATGGAAGCCAGACATTACCAGGAGAGTCAAAGAATGACTTTACTTATACTCTTAAGGAAGGCACAAGTGAAGATAACTATGTAATTACAAAGGCTGAGGGAACACTTACAGTAACTGAAAGAGAAGGCGAAGACAGATATGCTATCACAGTTACAGCTAATAGTGGTGAGTTTACTTACGACGGAACTGAGAAGGAAGTAAGTGGATTTGAAACTCTCGAGTTTACATTTAATGGAGTTACATACACAGTATCAGGACTTAGTGCAGAAGCTAAAGAAACAAATGCAGGTACTTACACAGTTGAAGTTACAGGCGAAGCTGTAGTAAAGAATGCAAACGGTGACGTATTAACTAATAACTTTACAGTTGAGACAGTTGATGGAACATTATTTATTGATAAGGCAGTTCCTGAATGTACAGAGCCTGAAGACCTTGGAACAGTTTATGGAAAGACATTAGCAGATATTGAACTTCCAGAAGGCTGGACATGGGATGACGATACTACATCGGTAGGTAATGTTGGCGAGAAGGAATTCCCTGCAACATTTACACCTGAAGATACAGATAATTATTATGAAGTAAATGCTGATCTTAGTGTAACTGTTTCATCACCTGACAAGACAGATCTGAATAATGCTATTGATGAAGCAGAAAAGTATTATAACAACATTAAGGGTATTGCGGATTATGGCAATATCCCAGCAGAACTTAAAGAAGCTATAGATGATGCTAAGGAAATTACAGCAACAGCTAATGTAACAGAAGAAGAAGTTAGTGATGCACTGACTGACGTGGATGATGCATTTAGTACTGCAAAGACAGATGTTAAGAAGATTAATGATGACAAGGCAGCTGCATCAGCAGTAACAAGTACAATCAATGCACTTCCTGCAGCAGGAAATGTAAAGGTTTCAGACAAAGCTAAGATTGAAGCTGCTAGAAATGCATACAATAACTTAACAGCAGATCAGAAGGCTAGAGTAAGTTCAGAAACATTAAAGAAACTTAGCAACGCAGAAGCAGCTCTTGCAGGCGCTCAGAAGAAGGAAGCAGCAGATTCCGCAGCAGCTAATTCAGTAACAAATACAATCAATGCTCTTCCAGCTGCAGCAGATATTACTACAGCGGATAAGGCACAGATTGAAGCTGCTAGAAATGCTTATAACAACTTAACAGCAGATCAGAAGGCTAAGGTTAGTGCAGAAACACTTAAGAAGCTTACTGATGCAGAAGCAGCGCTTAAGCAGGCTGAGGAAAAAGCTAGTAAGTATTCTAAAGAGTGGGTAGATGGCCAGTGGTATGGAACTAATGGTGATATGAGCTACAAGCCAAAGGCTCAGTGGAAACACAATAGTACAGGCTGGTGGTATGAAGATTCATCAGGTTGGTATCCAAGCAACATGTGGCAGAAGATAGACGGATATTGGTATTACTTTAATGGTTCTGGTTACATGGCATCCAGCGAGTGGAGAGATGGATACTGGCTCGGAGCTGACGGAGCATGGAAGTATCAGTACACAGGTTCATGGAAGTCTGACGATAAGGGCTGGTGGTTCGAAGATACATCAGGTTGGTATCCACAGAATCAGTGGCAGAAGATTAATGGCAGCTGGTACTACTTCGGTGCAGACGGCTACATGGTAACAGATACAACTATTGACGGATATTACATTGATGCTAATGGAGTATGTCAATAACATTCAAGATTAGTAGTAAGATATGTAATTGATTAACTAGAAATAGCCACGCGATTATTTTATATAGTCGTGTGGCTATATTCTTTTGTTGAGGGTCATTTTATCATGAATCTATTGAGTGAGACTATGAAAAATAGTATTATGGATAGTATGAAGAAACTAATGTGGATATTTTTGAATCGTTTTTTTGGATTATCAAAGTAGATTTGCAGGAGGAGCAAGAGTATGAATAAAAAAACATGCTGTCTTTACAAAGTAATTGCAGTTATTATGGCAATTATTTGCACCACAATAATTGTTCCATTTTCTGGTGTAAGAATTGTATATGCAGATGCATATAATACTGAACCAGAAATAGATTTTGATGCAAAAACACTAGCATTATATATGAGACCTTATGCAGGGTTAGATGGTTATGAGGCCTGTAATCCAGTATCATACTTTAGATATCCTAACAAAGATGCTGAGGGTAAAACAGATTATGATGTATATGTCTATGTAAAAAGTGAATTATATGATTCGGATGGTAATAAAATGACTGCGAATGACACACTTGAAAAAGGTAAGCAATATACATATAAGTTTGAATTTGCTTCTGCTTCAAAAAAAATTACCACTAAACCGCTTTATGATATTAGTGATTTTAAGGTAGATTTTTATGATGCATTAACTGAACAAAAGTATAGTATTGATAAGTCTAATGTTGTTGATCAGGGGATGGCATACCATACTTACTATGAGTACACAATTACTGCGACAGATATGCCGTCAAAGGATCTGGGATATACAACCGTAGATCTTACGGATGGAAGATATACTCCTTCTGATTCAAAGACATTTTTTGCGGTTTATATCTTTATGGAAGGTTTAACAAGCGAAGGTAAGATTACCTGGGATACTGAACATGATATAGATGTTGATAAAGATGGTACTTATGATATAAATGTACATGATAAACTAATAGACAAAACCGATGCGAACAGCCTCAAGGGTTCGAAGACATTTGCGCTTGGAGAAGCGGGAATAAATGCAGTTAATGAAATGGTTTATATGAGTCCTAACTATTATTATAGTTCTGTAAGATTCGTATTTGACAAGATTGATATAAGTACTGCGTCTATATCTGGTATTGCAGATAAGGAATATACTGGTTCGGATATAAAGCAGTCGCTGGTTATAAAAGAGGATAATAATACCCTTGTGGAAGGAAAGGACTATACTGTTACATATAGTGATAATAAAAATCCTGGAACCGCAACGGTTACAATTACCGGAATGGGTATGTATAAAGGCACGGCTACAAAATCATTTAAGATTACTAAAAAGGATGATAATAAGGATAATAGTAAAGATGATAATAAAGATGCCGACATCCCTGAGATAAAGGGAACGGTTCATGGAACATTAGAGACTGGGCTTTGGGTAGAAAAAGAGGATGGTACTTATCCTATGAGTCAGTGGGGTAAGGTGAACGGTAAAATCTACTACTTCGATAAACGCGGATACGCTGCAGCTAATGAATATGCTGACGGAAAATGGTTTAATGCAGATGGTACCATAAATGAGGCCTATTCCATGGAGTGGAAATCCAATGAGACAGGATGGTGGATTGAGGATAAATCTGGGTGGTATCCGGTGAGTCAGTGGCTTAAAATAGATGGCTATTTCTATTACTTTACTGCATCCGGATACATGGACTATAGCGAATATCGTGATGGCTGCTGGCTAGGTGATGACGGTGCCTGGGTAGAAGCGTATGCCAATGGTCATTGGTGCAGTGACAGCAGTGGATGGTGGTATGAGGATAACGGATGGTATCCATATAGCCAGTATCTTTGGATAGATGGAACTGAGTACTGGTTTGGGGCTGATGGATATTGGAGATAAGATGGAATTGAAAAAGGATTTAAATAGTGGTGCTTTTTCTTTTTATAGTTTTTATTGTAAATAGCATTAGAAAATGATAAAATGCCTTTATCTGTGGGCTTTACCCCAAGAGAGAATGAGTCTGCAGAAAAAAGAGAGCGTTAAAAAAGAGAAAATATAAAGATGAAGGAGTGGAAAAATGACACAGAAGATTAGTTTTAATTTTGACAATACAAAGTTTAAGGCAAGTGACGCTGATGTTGCTGCAATTAAGCCTAGAATCGAAGCTGCAAAGAAGACTCTTGTTGAGAAGACGGGCGAAGGAAATGATTTCCTTGGATGGATTGATCTTCCAGTAAATTATGACAAGGTTGAATTTGCTAGAATCAAGGAGGCTGCTGCTAAGATTCAGAGTGATTCAGATGTACTTCTTGTAATCGGTATCGGTGGTTCTTACCTTGGAGCAAGAGCTGCAATCGAAGCACTTCGTCACAGCTTCTACAATTCAGTATCAAAGGAGATTCGCAAGACTCCAGAGATTTACTACTGTGGAAATAACCTTAGTTCAACATATATTGCTGAACTTGTTGAAGTTATCGGCGACAGAGATTTCTCTGTAAATGTTATCTCTAAGTCTGGTACTACAACAGAGTGTTCAGTTGCATTCCGTCTCTTCAAGAGCATGCTTGAGAAGAAGTATGGTAAGGAAGAGGCTGCAAAGAGAATTTATGCTACAACAGATAAGGCTCGTGGAGCACTTAAGACTCTTGCTGATGCAGAGGGATAT
>CACZRU010000066.1 GCA_902783605.1 uncultured Lachnospiraceae bacterium | reverse complement strand
CCGCCACCGCCATCATCAGCAGGTGCACCAGTAGAATAGAAATATGCATATATTGTATGAGATGCTGAAACAGATGTAAATGTATACTGTCCAACTGCTCCAACGCTCACATCATCAACAGTAACATCTTGAATTGCATATCCAGCTGATGGAGTGATATAAATTGTAACATCAGAACCAGGTTCAATACTGCTTACAGATGTTGAAATGGTACCACCATCACCAGCCCATGTAGTAATAGTAAGTCCACCTTCAACTTCCTGATGTATTGGACAAGTTGTTGTGAGTATAGAACTGTCATAAGAGAAATCAGCACCTATCAGCTCAATCTTACCATTTTCATCATAGGTAATAATATAATCAACTGTTTCTGGACAAGCATTTGTCGCTTTACAATGAGATTCTGTACAAATCTTGATGGTATTATTATGTCCCTTACAGAACTTTGTAGGGATATTATCTTTATCACACCAATCTGTAGATGTAGGACAACCAGCTATAGGTTTAAGTCCTGTCATCTTACAAACTGTAGCTTTAGTCAGATTTTCTGGTTCAACCCAGTCAAGCTCTGTACTCTGACCTTCCAGCTCAGCTATTCTGTCCATAATATCACGCCACATAACCTTATGATCATTGGTATTAATTGTCACATTTGAATCATATCCAAACCATACAGAACCTGTATAGTAAGGTGTCATTCCACAGAACCAAAGATCATAGCTGTTAGATGTTGTACCAGTCTTACCAGCACACTTAACACCAGATGTAAGTCTGGCTCTTGTACCTGTACCGGAAGTAACAACATCCTTCATAGCATCTATAAGCTCATACGCTGTTGTCTGCTTACACATTCTATGTGATCTTGTCGAAGGCTCTGTATTATCAATAACCAGGTTCCCATCGTGGTCATATACCTTGTCATAGAATACCGGTTTTACATACATGCCATAATTAGCAATACCTGCATATGCAGCTGTAATCTCAAGGTTTGTTACACCGTAGGTAAGACCTCCAAGTGCAGTTGCCTGCTGGATATCTGAGTAAACACTACCGTCCGAACCAATCTCCTTATCAATGATTGTTGTAAATCCCTCATTTATAAGATAGTCGTACGCAACGGCCGGTGTAACTGCTGTAATCGTCTGAACAGCAATAATGTTCATGGAATCTCTGATAGCATCTCTCAGTGATGAAGCTCCACGATATCCACCATACCAGTTACGAACTGGCGTACCATTTGCAAAGTTAAATGGTTTATCATCAAAACCTGATGCAAGGCTTCCTTCTGTATCAATGTATGGAAGAAAGGCAGCAAGAACCTTAAATGTAGATCCCGGCTGACGCATAGCATTTGTAGCTCTATCGAAACCAAGGTTCTCAGTTTTTTCACCACGTCCACCACCGATAGCTTTTACATATCCAGTCTTCTGATCAATGATAGAAATTGAAGCCTGTGGCTGCATTGCAGTCTTGAATTCTTCATTAAGGAAAGTTGCTCCAGTCTCATCCAGCATTGCCTCTTTATAGGTATCTGCCGCCGCCCTCGCATCATCCTCTGAAGGGTAGATGTTATTATATTTTGAGTTTTCTGTCAGCTTCCTATAATAAGTCAGAAGCGTGTTTGTATCATAGTTATATGTTGTTATACCATCCGGTGCAAGAAGTGTCAGCTTGTAGTTCAGCGCAACAGAGCTTGTTTCCGGATAATACTTTGGATCATTTATAATCTCATCTACTATAGCCTGAATGTCATAATCCTGAACGGAATATACACTATATCCACCTGTGTAAATCTCGTCATAGGCTTCCTCTTCAGTGTATCCGTACATTTCCATGAAATCCTTACAGAGCTGTCTCATCAGGTCATCTGTATAATATGAATTGTATTCGAAGTTCTCGTCGTTTGTTTCTTTAACCTTTTGAATACGATCATATACATTATCGTTAATAGCTGCCTGATACTGAGCATCTGTAATGTACTCGAACTCGAGCATTTTATCCAGAACATCTTCACGACGATAGCTATTCTTCTCAGGGAAGATAACAGGATCATAACCATATGGATTCTTGGTAATGGCCGCAATAACAGCTATCTCTGAGATAGTGAGCTGGTCACTAGTTTTATCAAAGTATCTGTTTGCCGCTGCCTCAATACCATTTACACCCTGTCCCAGATAAATGGTATTCAGATAAGCTTCAATTATCTGTTCTTTTGTATAGATCTTCTCCAGATCCATAGCCAGATACTGTTCCTGAACCTTTCGTTCAACCTTCTGAATCTTGGTTGTTTCGTTCATACCAACATTGAACACTTGGTTCTTTATCAACTGCTGAGTAATAGTTGACGCACCTTCGTTAAAATTACGAGCAGCCACATCCTTAACCAACGCTCTGAAGATACCCTTCATATCAATACCATTATGCGTCCAGAATCTCTCGTCCTCAATAGCAACAAAGGCATTGATCATGTCGTCTGGAATGTCATCATAGTAAATATATACACGGTTGGAATTAACAGTTGAAAGAGTATTTCTCTCATTTCCATCTTGATCGTAAATAACGGTTTTAAATCCCTTTGGCTTAATACTTATATTTGATATATCTGGCGAATCATCCAGAATACCCTTCATCATACCAAAGCCTGCTCCCGCCATAACAAGTACGACAAAGATAAATGCAACAAGCACAGCCTTGAAGATCCAGATAAAGAGACTTCTCTCAACTCGCTGTGTCTTTGCACTCAGCTTTTTCTGTTTCTTTTTTACATTTTCCTTGCTGAAATTCAATTTATGCCTCCACTAATATGGTCTAACTGAATTAATTTTTTCACAGATAGAGTCATTATAGCACTTTTATATTTATTTATCAAAATTTTATAAGATTCTCCGAAATGCAGTAATAAAGATTCTTCGCTTAACTCAGAATGACACTTTAATACTAAATTTACGAATAATTAATTCTTAAACAATCAGTTGTTTGAAAATTGTTAATTATTTGAGAACAATTTTTTTGCCACTCCTACAAACTGAGCATTATCCTTGGTTTTGGCAAATATCTTAAGAAGATCTTCGGTAACCTCTTCTGGCTTCATGCTGTGGAATCTTCTATGGATAATATCAAGAACTTCTCTTTCTTCAGGATTAAGAAGAAGGTTATCTTTTCTGGTTCCTGACTTTGATACATCGATTGCAGGAAAAACTCTCTTCTCCTGAAGATCTCTATCAAGTACAAGCTCCATGTTACCTGTTCCCTTGAATTCCTCGAATACTACATCATCCAAACGGCTTCCTGTTTCAATCAGGGCTGTCGCAAGAATAGTAAGGGATCCACCCTCTCTCATATTTCTAGCCGCACCAAAGAATTTCTTTGGCATATGAAGTGCGGCAGGATCAAGACCACCTGACAAAGTCCTTCCACTAGGAGTAATTGTAAGATTATATGCACGGGAAAGTCTAGTAATTGAATCTATAAGAATTACTACGTCCTCACCACTTTCCACAAGGCGCTTTGCTCTCTCGATTGCCATTTCCGATACGCGCTTATGGTGCTCTGGGAGTTCATCAAAGGTGGAATATATAACTTCTGCATTTGGTCCTTCGATAGACTCCTTGATATCTGTTACCTCCTCTGGTCTTTCGTCAATAAGGAGAACAAGTACATTCATATCTGGATAAGCTCTGCTAATTCTTTTAGCAATCTGCTTCAGAAGCGTTGTCTTTCCAGCCTTTGGAGGAGAAACGATCATACCTCTCTGTCCTTTACCAATAGGACTGAATAGGTCAACGATTCTAAGTGATAATGGTGCACCTGGGAAATCAAGCTTGATTCTTTCATTAGGAAAAATAGGCGTCATATCCTCAAATTTCATTCTCTTTACGATTTCATCCGGCTTGTAACCATTAACCGAATCTATGAAAAGAAGGGCATTGAACTTCTCACCTGGAGCTGTTTTTCTGCGAACAGGCCCCTTGATAATATCTCCTGTGCGAAGACGGAATTTACGAATTTGAGATGGAGAAACATAGATATCTCTCTCCCCTGGCATATAGTTATCACTTCTGATAAAACCATATCCTTCTTGAAGAACCTCAAGAATTCCTTCAGCAATTTCATTTGGCTGTGGTGCCTCAGCAGGCTCAGTCTCTGCAGGTTCAACTTCTATTGTTTGTTTATCGGCTGATTGTTTTTCAGCCGATTGCTTTTCTGATGAGTCACTAACTGTAACATCTTCCGGTTCTACCTCTCCAATCAGTTCGAGTTCATCTCTTTCTATATTCCCAGCTCTGTTTAGAGGAAGAGTTTTCTGAGCACGCTTTTTAGGAACAGTGTCTTCTATCTCAGAAACATAAGTATTAACCGGAGTTATCTCACTTTGTCCAGAAATCATTAATTCTTTTTTGTCTTCTTTTTTGTCTTCTATTTTGTTTTCTATTTTGTCTTCTATTTTGTTTTCTATTTTATTTTCTATTTTATTTTCTTTTTTATTTTTTTCTACACTGCCACTAACTACTTCTGTATTTTTCTGATTTTTTTGAGATTTTTTGCCGGCAGATTTGTTAGCAGCTTTATTTGCTGGTTTATTTGAAGCTTTGTTTGCAGACCTGTTTGATTTATTTGCAGCCTTATTTGTTTTATTTGCAGCCTTTCCATTTGTTTTTTCAGTTTCTTTATCTGTAGTTTTATCTGATGTTTTTTCGGAATCTTTTTCGGAATCAGCTGTTGATTTTGATGATGACTTAGCCACTTTCTGATTAGTTTTATTTGCAGATTTGTTTGAAGCTTTATCTGTTTTTGAAGCAGCCGATGCCTTAGCCTTTTTCATCTGACTTTTCATCTGATCTAGGCCCTCAAGTATTTCAATCAATTCTCCCTTTTTTACCTTAGAAATATTGCGAATCCCTCTTTCTTCTGCAATCTTTCTAAGTTCATCAACCTTCAACTCTTTGTAATTCATACTTACTCCTTTCGTATAATATGTAGAACGTTCTTCTGTTTAATGTCTTTCAAATAGGTTTTAAAATATGTACTTATTTAATCTCTTATTTAATCTCTTTTAAAATGTTTTTTATATTAAAGTTGAAAATATCATCCAACTGTCGTATTCTATTATTTACGCGAAATTGCTAAGATTAGCTTAAATCATTTTTTCATCAGATTTGAATCTTGGGTTATAAATCTTTTGCTATAAGACTTTAGCCTGTATTTATAAAAATCAATAATTCAACTCGTGGAGATAACATGGAAAACCAGAATTTAATGCTTTACAAATTAATGATCCTATATATGCTGGATAGAATTGATGAATACAGTCTCACCAACTCACAGATAACCAAATTCATTGTTGATAAAGGTTATACTACCCATTTTAATGTGCTGGAATCTATAAGTGAGTTGATTGATAAGAATTTTATCTCCGTCAGTACTATCCGAAATACTAAACGATACAAGATTACCAACCAGGGCGAGGAAGCTCTGGGGTATTTTGAAAATAAAATATCTAACAATATTAAACAGGAAATTATGGATTATATCAAGCAGGAAAAAATTACGCTTAAAAATGAATCCGAAATTTTCGCCGATTTCATCTATAACGAACATAATGAATATACAGTAAAATGTACCATTATGGAGCGTCGCGAGATCATTCTTGAAGTTCGTATGAATGTTCCAACTAAGGAAATGGCCCGCAACATCTGTGACAAATGGAGAAGCAAGAGCACGGATGTTTATCAGCTGCTGATCAAAGAATTTATGGATGAGTAAGGTTATCTGAACATCATACGGAATAAAAATTTAATATAATATTATCACTCTTTGATCAGTTCTTCAAGAATTGCAAGAAGTTCATCACGTCCCTGTTTCGTCTCTGATGAATAAGGGACGATTTTTATTGCCTTTGCGATTTCCTTATCAACATCTGCATTTAGAGTTTCTCTAACCTGCTTTATCTGTTTATCCTTCTGGCTTCGCTTGATTTTATCAAGTTTAGTCGCTACTACTATTGGAGTAAGCCCATTTTCAAGGATCCAATGATACATCATCACATCATCCTTGGTTGGCGCATGACGAATATCCACAAGCAATACAACAGCTCTCAGTACTTCTCTTGTACTGAGATACTTTTCAATCATTTTGCCCCATTTAGCTCTCTCTGTCATAGAGGCTTTTGCGTATCCATATCCTGGTAAATCAACAAGGAAGAATTCCTCATTTACTGTATAGAAGTTAATCGTTACTGTCTTGCCCGGACTAGATGATGTCCTGGCAAGATTTTTACGATTAAGTAAAGAATTTATTAGAGATGATTTGCCCACATTGGACCTGCCTGCAAATGCTAGCTCAGGCAATGTCTCTTCGGGCAGCTTAGAGGTCGGTCCAAACACGCCACTAAGTTCTGATGTTTTTATTTTCATAGTAAATTGCCTATATGATTCTTCGCTTTGTTTAGAAAAGATTCTTCGCTTTGTTTAGAAAAGATTCTTCGCTTTGTTTAGAATGACAAATTTTTCTAAAATATAATTAATTTCAAATTTATTTTTTAGTTTACTCTGTCTTAGGATCTGCTCCGGTAAGAACAGTATCCTTAGTTATTGTAACCTTCTTAATTTCCTCATTTGAAGGTATTTCATACATTACATCCATCATTGCATTTTCAAGGATAGCACGAAGTCCTCTAGCTCCGGTCGCTCTTTCCATAGCTTCCTTCGCAACCTCGCGGAGTGCATCCTCTTCAAACTCAAGCTCAACATCATCATACTCAAAAAGCTTCTTATACTGCTTAACGATTGATGACTTTGGCTTAGTAAGAATGCTTACAAGTGCATCCTCATCCAGCTGATCAAGTGTAACAACAACAGGAACACGGCCTACAAACTCAGGGATGAGTCCGTACTTAACCAGATCCTGAGGCTGAACCTTCTTGAGGAGCTCTGAGTCAACAATATTTGTATCATGCTTAATATCTGCATTAAAACCGATAGACTTCTGTCCGATACGGCCTTCAATAACCTTATCAAGACCTGCAAATGCACCACCGCAGATAAAGAGAATATTTGTTGTATCTATTTCAATCATTTCCTGTTGAGGATGCTTTCTTCCGCCCTGTGGTGGAACTGAAGCAACTGTACCTTCAACAATCTTAAGAAGTGCCTGCTGAACGCCTTCACCAGAAACATCTCTTGTGATAGAAACATTTTCAGACTTCTTGGATATCTTATCAATCTCATCGATATATACGATACCCTTCTCAGCTCTGTCAATGTCATAATCAGCCGCCTGGATAAGCTTAAGCAGAATGTTCTCAACATCCTCACCAACATAACCAGCCTCTGTAAGAGTTGTAGCATCAGCAATGGCAAATGGTACATTTAGCATCTTAGCGAGTGTCTGTGCCAGGAAGGTCTTACCTGAACCTGTTGGACCTACAAGCAGGATGTTACTCTTCTGAAGTTCAACATCAAAGCTCTTTCCAGCAACTACTCTCTTATAATGATTGTAAACTGCAACAGCCAGGGCTTTTTTTGCAGCGTCCTGGCCAATTACATAATCGTCAAGGAATTCCTTGATTTCTTTAGGTTTTGGAAGGTTGAGGAGATCACTATCCTCATCCAGATTTTTAAGTTCTTCTTCAATAATGTCGCCACAGATGCCAACACACTCGTCGCAAATGTAAGCTCCAGGACCAGCGATAAGCTTTCTAACCTGATCCTGAGTCTTATTGCAGAAAGAACATCTTAATATTTTATCCATTTTACTAGTCTTATTTGAATCGTTACGACTCGCCATGATAATCTCCGAATCTTATTATTTTCTATTTTCTACGACAGTATCAATGAGACCATACTCAAGTGCTTCCTGAGCTGTCATCCAATTATCTCTCTCGCAGTCCGCAAGTACAGTATCATAATCCTTACCACAGTTGTCAGCCAAGATAGATGTGAGATTCTTCTTAATACGGAGCATATGCTCTACCTGAATCTCCATATCAGTTGCCTGTCCCTGAGTACCGCCAAGTGGCTGATGAATCATAATCTCTGCATTTGGAAGAGCAAATCTCTTGCCCTTTGTTCCACCTGAAAGAAGGAATGCACCCATAGATGCTGCCATTCCTACACAGATAGTAGAAACATCACATTTGATATAGTTCATTGTGTCATAGATAGCCATGCCGGCTGTAACTGATCCGCCAGGGCTGTTAATGTAAAGATTAATATCCTTATTTGAATCCTCCGACTCGAGGAAAAGGAGCTGAGCTACAACCAGGCTGGCTGTAACATCATTTACCTCGTCCCCAAGGAAGATGATTCTTTCTTTTAAAAGTCTTGAATAAATATCATAGGCTCTCTCGCCTCTGTTTGTTGTTTCAATGACTGTAGGTACTAATGCCATATATAACCCTCCTATACTTTTGCCTTTTAAGCTTTATAACCCTATAAAACTAATACTTTTTTTTAACTTTGTTTTAACTTTGTTTAAACTTCTATTTATACTTCTATTTATACTTCTATTTATACTTCT
>CACZRU010000065.1 GCA_902783605.1 uncultured Lachnospiraceae bacterium | reverse complement strand
GAAAGATATTGAAAATGTGGATGACCTAAAGCTTATTACACTTAAGCACCATAAAAATTGTCTGGTGGAGTGCAGGGACTTTAATCTTGGTTATCTAGAGAAAGAAGATGTGGTAGATGCAGGCAAATATGAAGATCTGGAGAAATATGTACACACTGTTCTGCAGGGAGTCACATTTCAACTGATGCAGGGAGATATTCTCTTTCTGAATGGAACAAATGGGGGTGGGAAGTCCAGTCTGATTAAGGCGATTCTTAAGGACATATTCCAGAAATGTGATCTTTCAGGTGAAGGTGAAACTACAAAAAAACTTGGAAGAATACTTGGCCTCGGAGAATCAGGAGAATCAAAAGAATCCGAACGATCAGAGGTGCTGTCCAACATGATTACTTCCGGAAGATTGGAAACTGCCAGTGGACTTGTTGTGTCATATATTAATCAGGATACATCTCATTTATCGGGAAATCTTAAAGACTATGCTGAGAAGAATGGTCTGGATTATAGTCTGTTTCTTACACTGCTTCGTAAGCTGGATATGAACCGTATTCAGTTTGAGAAGAACATGGAAGATTATTCTGAGGGGCAGAAGAAGAAGGTGCTGATTGCAGCCAGTTTGCTTACTCCGGCTCATTTATATATCTGGGATGAACCACTTAACTATATTGATGTGTTCTCGAGAATGCAGATTGAAAAGCTGATTGAAACATATAAGCCAACCATGATAATGGTTGAGCATGATGTGAGATTCCGCGAGAAGCTGGCAACCAAGGTGGTAGAGTTATAAAAAAATTACATAAAGGATATTACATGAAAAAAATATATAGACAATTATTTAGAATAGTGCTGCCGATATCATTTCAGTTTCTTATGATGTCGCTGGTTTCGGCATCCGATGCATTTATGCTGGGATTCCTTGACCAGGACAGCTTGTCGGCGGTTTCGCTTGCGGGGCAGGTTATCTTTGTATACAGCCTGTTCTTTGAAGCGTTTAATTATGGATGTTCGGTCCTTGCAGCGCAGTACTGGGGCAAGGGCGACAAGAAGACAGTGGAGGAAGTTCTTGCAATTACCATGAGGTATACGCTTCTGGTGGGACTGATTTTCACTCTTGCAACATTTTTCGTTCCCAAGCAGATAATGCATATATTTACAAATGATACTGAGCTGATTGCGCGTGGTGCCAGATACCTTAGAATGGCGTCGCCATCGTATATCATTTGTGGGTTTGCGCAGATATATTTTGGCATACTCAAGGTCTGTGACAGGGCGGGACTCAGCTCGCTTATTGGTTCTTTGTCGGTGATACTGAACATTGCACTAAATGCAGTTCTTATCTTTGGACTTGCAGGATTTCCAAGAATGGGAATCGAGGGTGCTGCCCTTGCCACTGTTATGGCCAGGATTTTTGAATCAGTATTTATTGTTGTGCTTATTCTTATGAAGAAGAGTGTTCCTCTGAATATCAGGAAGATGCTGATGATGGACACAAGCAGGACCCTCCACAAGGATTACTGGAAATATACTGTTCCACTTCTTTTTAACCAGCTGGGATGGGGTGGAGGAGTGACCATGTACTCAGTTATAATGGGCAGACTTGGGAGCGACGCAGTGGCGGCCAACTCCATCGCCAGTATCGTGAGAAGCATGCTGGCCAGCTTCTGCTGGGGTATAGCCTCAGGTGTATCTATTATCCTTGGGCAGATGCTGGGACGAAATGAACTTGAGGATGCTAAGAAGGCTGGTGGAAGCTTTGTCAGATTTTCGATTATCGTGGGTGTAATCTCAGGGCTTATACTGCTGGCGATTACACCGGCATTACTGGCGTTTGTTAACCTTGAGGGGACGGCTCATTTCTATCTGAAAATCATGATGTTTTATGCATCCTACTATATAATCGGTAATTCACTGAACTCTACAATCATAGGTGGGATCTTTCCTGCAGGAGGAGATACCAAGTTTGGTATGTGGTGTGATATAATAACTCTGTGGTGCGTGGTTGTGCCAATGGGTATGATAGGCGCCTTTGTACTGAAGCTGCCGGTGCTGGCTGTAGCATTTATCCTTACACTGGACGAGTTTGTTAAGATACCTGCCGTGTACCGACACTACATGAAGTACACCTGGGTGAAAAATATCACCAGAGATAGAAGTGCGGATAACTGAGATTCTTGATCAATCGTGTCATTCTGAGCGAAGCGAAGAATCTTTAATCTTGAACATATAGAAAAGAGTTAAATTCATGAGACGAGTACTAGTTGTAGAAGATGATAGAGAGATAAGAAAGCTGCTGAAGGATTATCTGGAGGAGCATGAGTTTGATGTGACGGAAGCTGGTGAGGGAAATGCGGCTTCTGACATTATCGAATCTGAAAGCTTTGATGTGGTGCTTATGGATATGATGCTTCCATTTAAGTCGGGAGATGTGCTGATAAGGGAGCTTCGAGAACTGAAGGATGTGAAGAGAAGTAAGACACCGGTTATTGTTCTTTCAGCAAAGTCCATGAAGGATACTCGGCTTGAAGTTCTTCGCATGGGAGCGGATGACTACATTATTAAGCCATTTGATCTGGATGAAGTGATGGTTAGAATAGAGGTAGTGCTGAGGAGAACCGAGGGAGAACTGGCTGCCGGCTCAGGTTCTAATGAATCTGGTGCTGGAGAGGATATTCGGTGTGGTGATCTGGTCTTTAGTCCAGAGAATAATACAGTTACATATAAAGGCGAACTGGTAAAACTGACAGCGAAGGAAATGATGCTTTTGGAGCTCTTTCTTCGAAATCCACAGAAAACATTTTCTAAGGCGAATCTCTATGAGGCGGTATGGAATGATACCTATTGCTATGATGATAATACCGTCAATGTTCATATGAGTAACCTGAGGAGCAAGCTGAAGAAGATTGCGGGTGAAGAGATAATTGATACGGTTTGGGGAATAGGATATAAGCTGCACGGTGAGTGACATGAAATATATTGTATGTATAATTATTCTTGCTCTTATCCTCGTTTTTGTTCTAATAAAGCTTATTATATTAAAGCTGAATATAAAGACGATGAGAGAAGAACTGTCAAAAACTAAAGACGAAAATTACAACCGTAATGTAAGAGTCGGGCTTTTGGATAAGGACTTGGAAATGCTGGCAGCTGAGATTAACAAAAATCTGGATTATCAGCGAGGACTCAAGAAAGAGGCCTATCTTTCAAGAAAGCAACTGGAGCAGTCCATCTCGGATATTGCCCATGATCTTAGAACTCCACTTACAGTTGTTAAGGGAAATCTACAGATGCTGGAGAAAGAGTCACTTTCAGAAAAAGGCAGGGAATATCTTGAGGTAAGCAGTAAAAAAGCGGCTACTCTTAAAAGTATGGTGGATGAGTTTTTTGAACTGTCAGTGCTGGAAAGTGACAGCAGCTTTGTTGAGTTAAAAGAGTTAGATGTGATAGCTTTTCTAACGGAATTCGTTATCGAAAATGAGGCAGTTATACGGCAGAATAACCTGACGCCGGAGATATCATTTCCGGAGAAAGGGATTATTATTAAAGCAAACAAGGATATGATGAACAGAGTGTTCAGTAATTTGATTGGAAATATCCTGAAGTATGCAAAAGATAGTTTCGAACTCTCTGTGGAAGAGATAAGTGACATAAAAAAACAATTAGGAAGTAAGGCAGGCGCCTGTCATATAAGGATTGGCAACAAGGTTGAAGATGTTTCGGCAATAGATATAGACCATATCTTTGACAGAACCTATAGGGCAGACAAGGCACGAAGTGACGGCAGTGCAGGCCTTGGGCTTTACATTGCAAAGCTCCTTGTTGAGAAACAGAAGGGGAGTTTGAGTGCAGTGATTGAAGGCGACAAGCTCTACTTTGATATATTAATTTAGATTTAAGGGACAGGTCCATTTTGCACAATATAATCCCCCGAGATTCTAGTGATTAGAATTCTCGGGGGATTTTTGATTTTAATTATTCGATTATTTTTTCAAAAATTAAAGATTTTTTAAGAAATGGAATGTTATCTTATTTTCGACGATGAATAGCATCGAATTTATTATCAAGTGATATATTGGGAATTTATTAATAAAGAGTAAAAAGAGGAAGAAGAAATGGGAAAAGTTTGTTTAAAGGCGACTGACTTATGCAAGACATATATCGTGGACGGATATAGCAATAATGTCCTGCAGAACATCAACCTCTCTATCGAAGAAGGGGAGTTTGTATCGATTATGGGACCAAGTGGTTCGGGAAAGTCCACTCTGCTTTATACCATAAGTGGAATGGATAGTATGACCGCTGGAAATGTGATCTTTGACGGTGACGATATCTCGAAGATGAATGATAAGGCTCTCACGAAGCTGAGACTCCTAAAGATGGGATTTATCTTCCAGCAGATGTATATGATGAAAAAGCTCTGTATCATGGACAATATCGTTCTTCCTGGGTATCAAGCTAAGACTAAGTCCAGAGATGAAGTAAATAAAGATGCAGAGGATTTGATGAGACGACTTGGGATAGTTGAAACAGCTAAGAGAGAGATAACGGAGGTATCTGGCGGACAGCTGCAACGCGCATGTCTCGCAAGAGCTCTTATCAACAGCCCCAAGGTTTTATTCGCTGACGAACCAACGGGTGCTCTTAACTCAAAAGCTTCTATGGAAGTACTTAGTGAACTCGTAAAGGCAAATGAAGCTGGTACAACAATCCTCATGGTAACCCATAGTGAGAAAGTTGCAGCCAGCTCTGATAGAATCGTCTACCTGATGGACGGAGACATAAGAGGGGAGCTGAACCTTGGCAAAATCAGTGGTGGCAGAGAAGAGTACGCACTTCGTGAGAAGCAACTAAGAAAATGGTTGGAGGAAATGGGCTGGTAAAGAAAATGGATAAGCATATTGCAGAGTCTGGAAAAAAGATTAACTGGGTAAAAGTATATATAGTAGTTATGGTAATGCTGGCAATTATAGTTGGTGCTGGAACAGTTCTG
>CACZRU010000064.1 GCA_902783605.1 uncultured Lachnospiraceae bacterium | reverse complement strand
TTAAGCCTCCTATTTTAAGCCTCCTATTTTAAGCCTCCTATTTTAAGCCTCCTATTTTAAGCTCCTATTTTAAGCCTCCTATTTTAAGCCTCCTATTTTAAGCCTCCTATTTTAAGCCTGTTCTACCGACATCCTGAATGGAAATCCTTCTTTCTTTGCCCTGGACATTGCAGCGTCAACCTTTGTGACAGCCATATCATAGGAATAGCTTCCTATTACAGCCTTTCCATTTTTATGTACCGACATCATAACATTCTCAGCAGTAACTGAATCCAGATGAAATATATCTATAAGAACAGAAACCACAAAATCCATGGTAGTAAAATCATCATTATACATTACCACATTATAGCGTTTAGGCTCCTTGGGTTTTACCCTGTTCTTCTCTTTAGCACTGCCCTTTGCTCCCATAGCATTTCCTTTCTAAGCACTTATCAGCATTCCTTATATCTCTCTCATTGTCAATATACAACTAGTAAATATTATAACTCTAAACCAGCTGTTAATAATTCGTTTTATTAACAATCTTGTATTCACTTATTTTGCCATATCACAACATGTATTGCAAATCCTTAAACAAACTCCACTATTACCAGAATAATTGACAGCGTTGTCAAAACAGTTTGACAACAGGTGTGGCATTTGATAGAATTCATATGTGGGGTTTAAGTATCCCAGCAGGTTCAAAGTATCAAAATAATTATGAAAAGGGGATATATAATGAACTTTACAAATGAGACTGTTATAGCTTTACAAAATAAGGATTATTCTGACCAAGTACTTTACAACGCTCTGCTTCTTGAAGGTGATGCTGAGCAGGAGCTTTTCGAACTTGCCAGAGAAAGAAGACATGAATTTTTTCCTGACAACCGTGCACAGGCAAGAAGCGTTATAGAGATTTCAAATCTCTGCAGACAACAGTGTCGCTACTGTTCTATCGGTGGCAAAGATCAGAAGCATAACTACTCTCTCAACGCTGAGCAGATGGTAATGCTGATGAACTATCTATATGAAAATGGACGCAGAGTCGTACTTCTTCAGTCAGGTGAAAATCCAAGCGAAAACTTTATCAAGGATACTATTGCTGCTGTTAAAAGCATCAAGACTAAATATCCTGATTTTAGAATCATCCTGTGTATGGGTGACCTTTCCAAAGATCAATATCAAAGACTCTATGATGCCGGAGCAACTGACTATGTTATCAAATTTGAGGCATCCAACGAGGAGCTTTTCAAATACTGCAAGCCAAATGATAGTCTATCCAACAGACTTGAATGTATACAGAACCTTTATGAGATTGGCTATCGCGTAAGTTCAGGAAATATTGTAGGCCTTCCAAGACAGACTATTGATGATCTTGTCTCAGACCTGAAGCTCTTACATGAACTTCCACTGAAAATGAACAGTACTACTATCTTCATTCCAGCTGAGAATTCTGCATTTGCAAATGAGCCTGCTGGCGATCCAGTTCGCACACTGAATATGATGGCACTTATGAGAATTATGAATCCTGACAGACTTATGCCTACAACCAGCTCACTGGAGAAAATGATTGATGATGGTCAGTATAAGGGACTTATGGCTGGGGCAAATACAGTAACTATTCACGATGGAACCCCTGAAGAGCTTCAGGAATATTTCCCAATCTACTCTACTCACCGTGTTCGTCCACAGATTGATCATTTCAGAGATATACTTAAGAGGGCAAACATGACAGCTGATATTTGCTAGATATTATTTTGTATATTGCCCCATTACTGAACAAAACAATATATACCCTCTTTACTGACAACAGGGGAAATCAGTAAAGAGGGGATTTTTTTTATTATAATAATTATCATAAGAATCCTTCATTACTTAAGAAATTCATAATTTAAAAATGGTCAAAATTTATCATTTATGACATGAACATGCGTAGTAATTAATTTACTTATATATTATTATGAAGCATATAAACTATAGTTTTTTACACTTTTAAGAAAGTGTATATATTATTATCTTTAATATTTTTGCACAATGAAATCAATATGTGAAATCAATATGTGAAATCAGTATGTGGTTTTATATCCTATAAATAAGTAATAAGCAAGGAGAAGCGTATGAAGACAAACGAACTGATCAGCTATATCAATGAAGGAAAGCTAGATGACCGTCTTATGGATATATATCTAGATAAGGACAAGCTGTCATATCAAAGGGACAGATATATTAAGGCAGTCGAAAGCTATATGGAACTTTATAAGAACTCTCCTTCTTACACAGATGAAATCTGCATCGTCAGTGCTCCAGGTCGAACTGAAGTAGGCGGTAATCATACAGATCATCAGCATGGAGAGGTTCTTGCTGCATCTATAAATGATGATGCTGTTGCCATTGTTGGTAAAAATGAACAAAACAGCAATATGGTTTACATAAAATCAGAAGGATATGACATGATCACCATTTCCCTGGATGACACTTCAAAGAAGGATGAGGAAGAAGGCACTACTCTCGCACTTATCAAAGGTGTTATTGCCGGATGTCAGAACAGAGGATATAAGATAGGCGGTTTTAATGCTTACATCACTAGTGATGTTCTGGGAGGTTCTGGACTATCCTCTTCAGCTGCATTTGAAACGGTTATTGGAAATATAATCTCACATCTTTTTAACGATGGTACTATCGATGCTGTAACCATAGCTATCATTGGTCAGTACGCCGAGAACTACTACTTTGGAAAGCCTTGTGGCCTTATGGATCAAATGGCTTGTTCTGTTGGAAGTCTCAGTCATATCGACTTTAATAAGAATGAAGAATACACCTATGAAAATGGTACTGTTGATCAAAGACCATTTATTGAAAAGATAGAGCTGGATCTTGATACCGTGGGATATTCACTATGCATAACAGATACAAAAGGAAGCCATGCAGACCTTACACCTGACTATGCCGCAGTTCCTGCTGAAATGAAATCTGTGGCAGCATTCTTTGGAAAAGAATACCTTATCGACGTTCCGGAGCATGATGTAATAGATAACATTCCAGCGCTTCGTGATAAGCTTGGGGACAGAGCAGTCCTCAGGGCACTTCATTTCTATGACGAGACAGCCAGAGCAGGTAAGGAAGCTGCATATCTTCAGAAGCATGAACAGGTTACAAACAAAAAAGAAAATACTCATTTCTTTGACAAGTTTCTTGAAGAGGTTCAAAAGTCTGGCGACTCCTCATATAAATATCTGCAGAATGTCTACACCTGCCACGATTCACTCCACCAAAATGTTGCTGTCGCACTCTACTTCAGCCAGAATACACTTGGAGAAGCCGGTGGCGCAAGCCGTGTACACGGTGGCGGTTTCGCAGGTACTATCCAGGCCTTTGTAAATAACCACTTTGTAGAAAAGTATAAAAGTACCATGGACAAGCTCTTCGGTGATGGTGCTTGTGCAATACTTAAAATTCGTAAATTCGGTGGTATCAAGGTAATCTAGGTGCAAATAGGTACAGATCCACATTGACTAGCATTATGTAAACTAATATCCCCTGCATATTAATCTTCATATAGATTTTAATAAAGAAAGGACATTTAACATGAATAACATATGTTCACTAATTGATGAATTAATTGAATATGGAAAAAACAATAGACTTATAGATACTGCAGACACTGTGTACTCAAGAAATAAGCTTCTGGAATTCTTCAAGGTTGATGAATACGTAAATGATGAACCTATACAAGAATCTCGCGCTCTTCATCTAATCCTTGAGGATATGATGACCTATGCATCAGAGAATAATCTTCTGGAAAGTGATACTATCACATTCAAGGATTTGTTTGACACTGCTATTATGGGTCTAATCACTCCTCCACCTTCTGTTGTCAGAAACAAATTCTATTCAATTTATCAAGGTGAAACACAGGATACTACTTCTGTTCAAGTCACAGCTGATAAGAAGAACTCTGCTGCTAATCAAAAAACAGCTGCCGAGCAGGCAACTGACTTCTACTACGCTTTCAGCAAGGCAACGAATTATATCCGCACTGACAGAATAGCCAAGGATGAAAAATGGGTTACCTCCACTGAATTTGGAGACATTGATATAACCATTAACCTTTCCAAGCCTGAAAAGGATCCTCGTGATATAGCCG